>CASFLC010000148.1 GCA_949295475.1 uncultured Pseudomonadota bacterium | reverse complement strand
GATTGGACGGAAGCATCTCCTGTTTCTTCTGATTCAACGGATGCTTTGCCTAAATACGCAATAACCTCTTCCGCCGTCAGACCCAAACTTGAAATAAAGGCCTGTACCTTTTTTAATTTTTCATTTTTTTCCATAATTATACAGTTTGGTTAATAATTTGTTTTCTAGGCAACAAATTAAATTACAACTTCCATTATGTCAACGACAAATTAGAAAAACAAAAAAAACCGGTCTGCCTCTCACGACAAACCGGGATAAAATTCAAAAGCTCTAAAAAGCGAGGACACAACGAACCCTGGTAGGGATACCAAAATCGTTTTCTTCGTACATATTACCGTAGTACACTCCGCCGCCGTAGGGCATTGGGTCGATGTATGGTCTCACAACCCATGCGCTACAGCCTTTAGATTTGGATGAAGACCAATACCAATACGAATCTTCCTTCTTGAACTGACACTGTCCTATCTTCCCCAAAGATATTTGAATAGCATCAATATTTTTAAATATCTTAACTAATTCATCTTTGCTGGGCAAAAAAGCCTCTCCGGACTTAATTCCATCAAAAGCATACTTAATACACCACTTGAAAGCACCTGCCCACAGAGTCTTTCCTTCCCGCAGTCCCAGAACCAAACCATGTCTTCCGCTGTCATCGACCCAGCCGACAACCCCGGAAATCTGTTTATCAGAAAGGATATCTGCCGAAATCGTCCTGTCCGAATAATAATACATTCCCGGACAAACAACATCAGCTGATTTTGCTTTTTCAGATTGAACGAAAGCTTTGCCTAAATACGCAATAACTTCTTCCGCCGTCAGCCCCAAACTTTCTACAACAGCAGCTAACGCTTTTAATCTTTCATTTTTTTTCATAATCATACTGTTTAAGTTAATAATTTGTTTTCTAACCAATAGCCTAAACCCAGATCTGCCACTATGACAAACCGGGATAAAATGAAAAGCTAAAAAGCGAAGACACATCGAACAAGGTTACTGTTAGCCTGACTGCTATAGCTGCCGTACATGGTAATATCGGATGGGCTGACCCGCCACGCGTAGTCATCATTGTACTCGGTCCCAGACCAATACCAACTATTCCTGAGCAGAGGCATATTTATTTGCCACAAAGCTTTTTGAATAGCATCAAGATTTTTAAATATCTCAACCAATCCCTCTCTCGTGGGCGACAGAGCACCATAAATTCCGTCAAAAGCATACTTAGTACACCATTTAAGAGAAGCAAACCACGGCAACCTTACTTCTCGCAACCCGAGAACCAAGCCGTGTCTTCCGCTGTCATCGACCCAGCCGACAACACCGGAAATTTGTTTCTCCGAAAGAACCTCTGCCGAAATCGTCCCATCGGAATAATAATACATCCCGGGACACACAACATTGACTGATGCTGCTTCTTCGGACTGAACGGAAGCTTTGCCAAAATACGCAATAACTTCTTTTGCTGTCAAACCCAAACTTTCTGCAACAGCCCCTACTGCTTTTAATCTTTCACTCTTTTCCATAATTATATTGCTTAAGTTAATAATTTATTTTCTGACCGATAGCCTAAATCACATCCGCCATCCTGTCAACGACAAATTAGACAAACAAAAAAACCGGTCTGCCTCTCACGACAAACCGGGATAAAATTAGAAAACTCTAAAAAGCGAGAACACATCGAACATGATATGAACGATTCTTATCCGAATCGTACACATAAGCGTCCGCAGGCGAAACAACCCAGGCAAATCTTCCCGTATCTTCCGAAGAGGACCAGCACCAGTACTGTCCGCTCCAAAAATTTTCTTCAAATTTTGCCGCTGCATTCTGAATCAATGCCGCATTAAGGAAAATCTTACGCAGTTCTTCTCTGCTGGGCAAAAATGCCTCCCCGGCATGGATGCCGTCAAAAGCATACGCGGCGCACCACTCGGCAGCCTCTGCCTTCTTGTTTTGCTTGTGAACAGCCTCCAAAATCAAGCGGGTCTTCACTCTGCCATCGACATTCTCCGGAAGTCCGACCTCTAAATTAGAACTCGACCACGGAAGGGAAACCGTACGAATTCCCAAAAGCAAACCATGTTTTCCGCTCTCGTCGACCCAGCCGACAATTGCGGAAACCTGCTTGCCTGCAATAAGTTCTGACGAAAAAGACCTGTCCCCGGCATAATAAAACATTCCGGGTTTGATTTTTTCAGCCTCCGCACACGGATTTTTCAACAGCTCCTGCAAAAATTCCCGATGAATATGCTGATTTTGATACCAGCCTTTAACAACATCTTCCGGACTCAGTCCCAAATTTGCAGCTTCGAGTCTCAATCTTTCTAATCCATTCATAATGATAAAATTTTGAGTTAATAATTTTTTCGCACGGCAAGCATAAGCACATCTTCTGCCGCAAGTCAAGAACTATAAAAAAATTATCTGCGCAGCATCAGTTTAAGAATGGCCCACAGTTTCCGCAACTTGAAATGTCTCAGATTAATAATCTTCTCTTTCCACAACTGAAGCAAATACAACCGTAACGCTCCGGCCATTTCGCCAGCCTGAGGAAGGCCTTGTTTTCCGGCCTTGCGAACCTGCCCCACCACCACATTCACAAACTTCGGAAACACCCTTTGCCGCACCGGAGGCAGCCAGGCCGCATACGCCGGCTGACTGAAAAACTTGTGCATCGCCCGGATATTCTCAATATAACTCCAGACCTTTTGCGGTGTGATTGCCGAATGAGAAACGGAACCCGGATTTTGATAAAAATTATACAATACCGCGTCAACCATACCGAGTCGTTTTACTTTCGCCAACAAGCAAAAATGAAACGCTATATCGTCAAAATGACACCCTTCCGGAAAACGAACCTCACCGATAAGCTCCCGTTTATACAATTTTGTCCATGGCGCTATCGGAATAAAACGCCGTTTTTTCAAATAAACATCCAACGGACGTTCCAAAATATCAAAATCGACTTTATCTTCATTGATATCCGCCGCTTGCGGCTTGTATAAATCCACACACTTCCGAAAAAGGCAAACAACGCCGTCCACATCATTTTGCTCCAGAAAATGGCTCAAAATTTCCAAAGCCTGCGGATGCAGCCAGTCATCATGATCCGTAAAATAGATGTACCGTCCCCTTGCCGCCTCAATGCCGCGGTTTCTGGCGCAGGCCTCGCCCCGATTTTCCTGATGAAAAACTCTGATTCTGGCATCTTTGGCGGCATAAGCGTCCAAAACGCCCGCCGTCCCGTCCGAACTACCGTCGTCAATCGCCAGCAGCTCAAAATCTGCATAAGTCTGCACCATAATGCTGTCTAAGCATCCGGCCAGCAAATTGCCCGAATTATAGCACGGCAGAATAATCGAAATTGTCGGAACCCCGAAACTCATCCCAACAGGCGCCCTCCGACGGCAACCGTTGAAGCCGGCATATCCGTCAGTTCAATATTGACAAACCTGCGCTCGGCATTGGTCGTCTTCACGACAAAATCAGTCAGGATTTCAACCAGTTTTTGCGTATCGGCAAACCCCACGGACTTCATTTCTATCAACGCACCTTTGTTTTCCGTTGAACCGCCGAAAGCCATGTCTTCATTATAATTAAATGCGGCAACCACATAAGAAACCGGCTTTTCCAAAGTCTGTGCCACCAGAGCGGACGCATCTTCCACCAACTCTCTGCCGCTGATTCCGTCCGGTTTTGCATTCGTATTAATTGTCAAAAAAGGCATTTTTGTTCTCCCCCGGCTAAATTATGTAAGCAGATAGTAATCTGTCTGCCTGCGGTTTTCAACACAAAAAAACGACAAGTTTATAACTTGCCTTTCCGTATGGATTCAAAACGTTGCGCACAACGAAAAAAGCGCCGAAACCATTCGGGGTTTCAGCACTTTTTGACAACAAACATCAGAACTTGTATTCCAGCGTTTTACGCCGGTAGCGCAACGTCGTTTTTCCGGCCTCAATGGCTTTTGCATTTGAAGAAACCGGCGCCAGAACGGAGTATCTGGTATCGCCCCATGGACGGATTTCTCCGCTGACAACGTCCATATAAAAATACCTCGACGTTTTGTTCAGTTTCTGCCGGATAAACCACACCACCGCCGGGGCGTCCGTCCACAAAATTCTCGGCACCGCCTGTAAAGACAAGCTGTCGCCTTCCAACTTTTGCAAAACATATTCGGTGACGGACTTTTTGCTCAAACGCCATTCGGGAATCAGACATTGCGTCCCGTCGCGCAAATCGGTAATCAGGCGATATTCCGTTCCGTCGGCCGCTGTCCAGCAATAAGTTTTTGGAGCCGTCTGATAATCTTCAAAAATTCCCTGCGGCACGGCATACCAAAAATTAAACCCCGGAAAATCTTCGCGTTCTTCATGTGGTATTGCCGTAAAATCTTTGGTAATTTCCAAAATGTAATCCACATAACGGACAATCCAAAGCTTGTAGGTTTTACCTTTTTCATAAATCAGTTCACCGTTTCGATGAAAACTTTGAAGACACTTCAGCCTCCGAAAAGTCAGACGTTTGATACCCTGTCCCAAATAAGATTCCGCAGCCCGCTGCAAAATTTCTCTTTCTGATAAATTTTTCATAATTTGTTTTGTTAATTAAGTTAATAATATGTCACATGAAAGGCAGATTATCACTTTCGACAAATTTTTCAACAAAAAAACAACCGGTTTTATACAAACCGGCCGCTTTTTCAGAATATTACTCTATCAGCAAATCAATACATTTTTCAAGTTCCAGAACATTCCCTTCCAGCAAGAAACCAAAACGGATAACCGTCCCGTCAAAAAAATCAACCAGACAAGGAATAATCCCCAAACTTCTGTCACAGAACACAGCCTTGTCCCCGGCAATCATCAACAGCGGAACGACCTCTTCCTGACCGTAAGGATTCAGCATATAATAAAGCTGATAGACGGCTCTCACCGCAAACTTGTCTAAACTCATTTCCGGCGACACGGAAATCACTCTGTTGCATTTATCTCCGGCATCCGAAAAATCAACCGTTCCAAAACCGGAAACCTTCACATAAGCCGGCTTGACTTCAACGCAAAAACCGTTCTTTTCAAGTTGAGCAATAACATCTTTCTGTTCCATAATAATTATTTTTTTTAAATTAAACATGTAATATCTAAGTAATTTTTTGCTTATTTTTTCATAGCACATCAATTCGCTTTTTGCAAGAATTTATACCGCAAAAAAATTCCCCCGTTTCCGGAGGAATTTTTCAACTTGAAAAAATCTTGGGCTATTCGTCATCTTCGACGACTTCGGGTTCGCCGACTTTTTCGGTATTGCCGAACTCTTCCAAATCGGAAACGCTTTCGCCCAAAACCTCGCTTCCGGTCTCCTCCTCAAGCTCTTCGTCGTCTCCTTCGTCCGCCTCAAGCTTGGTAACCGAAACAACCTTTTCGTTTCCGGTCGTTCTGAACAAAATAACGCCCTGAGTTTTGCGGCCGGCAATTCTGATATCCTCAACCGGCATCCGGATAAGCTTTCCGGCATCGGTAACCATCATCAGCTGATTATTGTCTTCTATCGGGAACGAGCTGACGATTTCCTTGTTGCGGGCAGACATTTCCATGTTGGCAATTCCCTGTCCGCCGCGGCCGGCAACTCTGTATTCATAAGAAGAAGAACGTTTGCCGTAACCGGTCGAGGTAACCGACAAAATAAACTGTTCTTTCTCGCGCATCAGAGCATATTTTTCCGGCGTCAAAACATTAAACGGAATTTCCGTCTCCTCCGGAGCAACGACGCAGTCGCCGCCGCGCTCGGCCTGAATTCTCTTGGCCGCATTGGAAATTTTCAGATATTCCTCCCGTTCTTCCGCAGTGGCGTCGCTGTGATTCAAAACAGACATAGAAACGACTTCGTCATCGTCCAGCAAACGAATGCCGCGAACGCCGGTAGAACTGCGTCCGGCAAAAACGCGCACTTCCGTAACCGGGAAGCGGATGCATTTTCCGCTGCGGGCCGCCAACAAAACATCACTGCCTTCATCGCAAATGCGAACATTAATCAGCCTGTCGCCTTCATCAAGCTTCATGGCAATTTTGCCGTTTGACTGCACATTTACGAAATCCGTCAGCAGATTGCGGCGGACATTGCCTTGTGATGTTGCAAACATAATTGACAAATTCTGGCAGTCTGCCTCGTTTTCCGGAAGTTTCATAATCGTGGTAATCGTTTCCCCGGCGTCAAGCGGCAGCAGGTTGATAAACGGTTTTCCCTTGGAAATAGGAGAACCCAGCGGCAATTTATAAACCTTCATCTTATAAACCAGACCTTTTGAAGAGAAGAACAGAACCGGCGTATGAGTCGAAGCCACAAACAACCGGGTAACAAAATCCTCGTCTTTGGTCGACATACCGGCTTTTCCTTTGCCGCCGCGGCGCTGAGCCTTATAGGCGTTCAGCGGCACCCGCTTGATATAACCGGCCTCGGTTACCGTCACCACCATTTCCTCACGCTGAATCAGCGATTCAATATTGGTGTCATACTCAATCTCTTCAATCTTGGTGCGGCGCGGCGTGGCATACTCGTCTTTAATTGCCACCAACTCGTCGCGCATAATACCGTAAAGTTTTTCGCGGCTGCTCAAAATTGACAGGCATTCTTTAATTTCGTCGCCGAGAGAAACCAGTTCTTCATGAATTTTATCCCGCTCCAGACCGGTCAAACGTTGCAGACGCAAATCCAAAATCGCTTTGGCCTGAGCATCAGACAAACGATAAGTGCCGTTTTCGACTTTGCGGTCCGGTTCGTCAATCAGTTTCACCAGCGTTTCCACCTCGCCGGCCGGCCAGGCTTTTGCCAGCAAAGCGTCTTTGGCATCCTGCGGCGTCGGGGCGTTGCGGATAAGCTCAATAACCGGATCAATATTTTCCACCGCGATGGCCAAACCGACCAACACATGCGCACGATCACGGGCTTTGTTCAGCAAAAAGATGGTACGGCGGCGGATAACCTCTTCGCGAAATTCGATAAAGGCGGCAATGATTTCCTTCAAATTCATCATCATCGGCCGGCCGTTGTTGATTGCCAGCATGTTCATGCCGAAACTGGTCTGCAGCGGCGTATATTTATACAACTGGTTCAAAACCACGTCGGCCTGAAAATCGCGTTTGACTTCAATCACCACGCGCACACCCTGACGATCGGATTCATCGCGGATTTCGGAAATGCCGTCAATTTTCTTCTCTTTAATCAGTTCGGCAATACGGGTAATCATTGCGGCCTTGTTGACCTGATACGGAATTTCGTGGACAATGATGGCCTCTTTGTCCTTATGCAGTTCCTCAATGGTACATTTGGCACGCATCATCACCGAGCCTCTGCCGTTCAGATAAGCCGACTTGGCGCCCGAATAACCAAGAATCAAACCGCCGGTCGGAAAATCCGGCCCCGGAACAATTCTGATTAAATCCTCAATCGAAACCAGAGGATTGTCTATATAAGCACAACAGGCGTCAATCACTTCGCCCAGATTATGCGGCGGAATATTGGTCGCCATACCGACGGCAATGCCGTTGGCACCGTTAACCAGCAGGTTCGGATAACAAGCCGGCAGCACCGACGGCTCCTGCAGGCTCTCATCATAGTTCGGCATAAAATCGACGGTATCTTTGTCAATGTCGTCAATCAGGGCGTGAGCCACCTTGGCCAGACGCGCTTCGGTATAACGCATCGCCGCGGCGCTGTCCCCGTCCATGGAACCGAAATTACCCTGACCGTCAATCAGCGGCACCCGCATGGAAAACGGCTGCGCCATACGCACCATCGCCTCATAAACGGAACTGTCGCCGTGCGGATGGTATTTACCCAAAACATCACCGACGATACGGGCCGATTTGCGAAACGGTCGGTTATAATCATACCCGTTTTCATAAGCCGAATAAATAATGCGGCGGTGCACCGGCTTCAAACCGTCCCGGACGTCCGGCAGCGCACGCGATACGATAACGCTCATCGCATAATCAAGATAAGAACGGCGCATTTCTTCGGAAATTTCAATCGGGGTAATGTCTTTGTTGGTATTTTCGTTAACCAGATTAATTTCTTCTTCGCTCACTTTTAGTTACCTTTACATAATTACAAACTTTCCAAACTATAGCAAAAATCCCCCGCGTCTGCCAGTCAATAAACCGAGTTATGCCCAGATAAAAACGGCAGTTTCTTCTCTACGGGCAAAAAAACCGCCTTAAAATCGATGTGCCCTTCGGAACCCCCGTCCAAAAGTTAACGCGTTTTTTGCTGACGGCGAAAAAAACACCCCGGATAAAAAACTTGCAAAATAATTATTTCCACTTATGATGAAATCGTTATCCGGAGACGGATAATGGTGTCTCAAAAACATCATCAAAGTAAACTCCCTCGGAGGAGTATGGGAAATAAGCACGCCTGCGTGACGAATAACCATGACTGCGCTTTGACAGTTTTTGAGCTCCTCCGCCTTTAGTTGTAAAGGCGGTTTTTGCTAATCAAAACAGGAGCTTAAAATGACAAAAAGATTCAAAAAAAGAACTTATCTCAAAAAACAGCTGTTTGAATTTTCGTCAGACATCTACCAATGGCGCAAAACGGCCCGCCTCACCCTTGAAGAATTTGACAGGAGAACTTCCGGCTCCTTCAAACGTCTCGAACGAAGCGATTTATTCTTTTTGGCCAAATTCTATCGCAAAAAAATCATTCTCAGTTTTGAAGACTGCTGATACCGAAAGCTCCGCCGAAATAACCGGCGGAGCTTTCCTTAAAACAGACAATTTTGTTAAAACGGAATATCGTCGTCCAAATCCGCTGCCGGAGCTGCCGACGGCGTGGAATCCCAGCCGTTGCCGCCGCCCGCGGGGGTAAAGACATCGTTTCCGCCGGCCGGAACACCGTCTCCGCGGCCGTCAAGCATAACCAGATTTCCGCTAAAGTTCTGCAAAACGACTTCGGTCGTATAACGTTCCTGACCGTTGTTATCTTCCCATTTGCGGGTCTGCAGCTGTCCTTCCAGATAGACTTTTGACCCTTTGCGCAGATAGCGTTCGGCCACATCGGCCAGCTGCGGGTTAAAAATAACCACCCGGTGCCATTCGGTGCGGTCCTTGCGCTCGCCGGTTGCCTTATCGCGCCAGGTATCGCTGGTCGCCACGTTGAGATTAACGATTTTTGAGCCGCTGGCGGTATTGCTGACTTTGGGATCAGCCCCCAGATTTCCGACCAAAATTACCTTATTGATACTGCCTGCCATGTTACTTTACCTTTATACCATGCAATTAAACCTGTTTCCGACTATACATTGAATAAATTTGAAAAGGAACAAAAAAATCAATAAACCTGTGTATATTCGCCGTTCTGCAGCCGATAGACGCCGTAATTGATTGATTTGGCCGGATTTCCGTTATGATAAATCACCTCGCCCCACGGCATTTTAAACACATTTCCTTCCAAAGAACCGGTCAAATCGGCGTAATCAAACGAGTCGGCAAGATTAACCAAATCCGCCCACAACTTTACTGCCGAAAAACCGTAAACCCCCAATCCGTCCGGCTCAGCCCCCTTCAGCCGGAGCCTCACCAGCGTTTCCGTAAAATCCGGACTGTCTTTCAGCGAAGGCAGCGCCATAAAATAAGAACCGTCCGCCAAATCGCCCATCATTTCCTGATATTTGCCGTTTGCCTGATAACGGCTGGTAAAAATAACGACGCCGCTGTTCTCGTCTTTCAATTCGCGCGAAAAAGAAGCGATGTCTTCCGAACTGCCCAGCACAAAAACCACGCCGCTGCCCTGGGCGTTTACGTCTCTGGCCATCTGTTGGCTGTCTTCTCCGTAATTGGCAAAATTATAGGTCTTCAAAAGCGTTGGCACGCCCCGGCGCCGGAATTCGTTCTGAACGGAAACCGCCATTTCCACAACCCGCCGCAGCCGTGAATCATAAACCAAAGCCACCGGCTGCCCGTCAAAATGTTCCTGATAATACGCAAAAAAATCTTCTCCCAGCCGGTCTGTCGACCCGACCATTTTAACCAACCCGCCATGATTGTGCTGCGTTTCGGCGCGGGCAACGGTCGTCGGCACAATCTGAAAAATACCTGCTTTGGCATAAATCGCCGAAACCCTGTCAAAAGAATTGGTACAATACGGGCCGATAACCACGCTTATCTTGTCTTCGCGGGAAGAATTGACCGCCATCATCTGCGCGGTGGAAACGGCAAACGTATCGTCGCATTGGTCATCAACAACCACCAGATTGACCTTCTCGCCGTT
>CASFLC010000147.1 GCA_949295475.1 uncultured Pseudomonadota bacterium | reverse complement strand
TTGTTTTGATTAAAACAAAACCGCCTTGACTAAAAGTTAAGGCGGGGAGTTCACAACTGTATACGGGAACAGTCCGGGTTCTTCGTCATGCAGGCACGCTTATTCCCCCGGCTCCCCATTCAAGGAGTTGTTCTTTTTTTCTCGTATTGGGAGCTGTGACACTCCGCCGTCCGCTCACCGGACGACGGAATTATGATAATAAATCAAAGCGATTTTGCAACAGAAAAATAATACCCGCAAAACAGGTCGTTTATTAAAAAAATACAGGCAATAAGTTGCGCATAATTTTAATACGTTATTGAACAGGCTGGACGTTTTTGTATATTTAAAGCGTGAACTGAAAGGATGAACGATGCAAAAAATTAAAATCGGCTGGATGGACGACGTCTGTTGCAAATATCTGGAATGTTTTGTTGATATGCTGCGCGATAAATATGAGATTGAGTATTCCGATGATCCCGATTTTTTGTTTTGCAATGTTTTCGGACGGGATTATCTGAAATCCAAGGCGGTGCGAATTTTGTTTACCGGCGAGAATTATGTGCCGGATTTTAATGTTTATGATTATGCTCTGAGTTTTGAAGAAATGACCTATTTGGACCGCAATCTGCGGGTGCCGTATTACTATTATTTTTACCGGCAGCCGGAGACGCAGGAGCGGCTGGCGGCAAATTTCAGCGACGAGCAGCTGTTAAACCGTAAGTTTTGCAATTTTGTTTATTCAAACCGATTGTATTCCAACCGGGCACGGAGAGATTTTTTTGAGTTGCTGAGCCGTTATAAAAAAGTAGATTCCGGCGGCGCTTTTTTGAATAACATCGGGCGCAGGGTTGATGACAAATATGCGTTTCAAAAGGAGTATAAATTCAGTATCGCATTTGAAAATGCCTCGCATTACGGATACACGACGGAAAAGATTTTTGACGCTTTTGTGGCAAAAACGGTGCCGATTTATTGGGGGAATCCCGATGTGGTGAAAGATTTTAACAAAGACGCCTTTATCAATTGCAACGATTATGGCAGTCTGGAAGAGGTTGTGCAGAAAGTGAAAGAACTTGACAACGATGACGAGGCTTATTTGAAAATGCTTAAAACGCCGTTTTTGAACGACGGAAAAGTCTGCGGCGGACTGACCGATGAAAAAATAGCGGCTTTTCTGGATAATATTTTCAGCAAAGGAAAGGATTTTTATTACCGGATGGGACCGCGGCCGGAAGAGTTTGAAGGCGGTCGGGAGGTGTGCTCCTGCAAATATCATCAGTATGTGCTGAGCAAAGGATTTAATCTGTTTGTCAAAATCTTATGTCTGCTGGTGCCGGTCAGACAGTGGCGCAAGAATTTGCAGTGCTTTTACAAAATTAAATAAAAAAAAGCGGGACAACCCCCGCTTTTTATTTGAGAAGAGCATGTTTGGGCGGGTTATGCGGCCGGTCCGCCTTTGGTGACCACAACCATGGCCTCGCGCAAAATGCGGTCGTTTATCATGTAGCCGGTCTGGAGTTCGGCAACGATGGTGCCTGCCGGTTTGGACGGGTCTTCAACTTCCTGAATGACCTGATGAAAATTGGGGTCGAAAATTTTGTTGAGGCTTTCCATTTTGGCAATGCCGAATTTGCCGAAGACTTTTTGAAGCTCGTTTTCGGTCAATTCGACACCTTTGAGCAGAGCCTCGCAGTTTTCTTTGTTTTCGTTTTGGTTGACGGCTTCAATGGCACGATGCAGATTGTCGGCAACGGTCAACAGGCTTTTGGCAAAGGAAGAAACGGCATATTTGTTGTTTTTTTCAATTTCCTGGGCGCAGCGCTTTTTGATGTTTTCGGCATCGGCAAAAGCACGCAGGAAATCTTCTTTGAGCTTTTTGTTTTCGGCTTGCAGCAGCTCCAGTTCGGCGGCCATTTCGGTGTCGGTTTCCCCGGCGGGCTCGGCGACTTCTTCTTCCGAGGTTTCGTCGGTGATAACTTCGGAGTTATCCATATCTTCAGTGTTTGTTTCCGGGGTGCTTTTTTTGTTCTTTTTCATGCTTTTTCTCTTTAAATATTGTTTTGTTGGTGTATATATAAGAGGAATTTAGTGACTAATGCTTGACAAGTCAAGGGCGATGGTCTTTTATTAGTCATTATGTATGCAAAAGCCAATTATTTTTTGAATTCCTGAATGAGTGAAAGATTGGATATGGAACCGAGAGCCTTGAGTTCTGACGTAGATGTCAGTCAGAAAATGTTGCCCAAATTTTTTAACAAGAAAAAATTTAATGTTACTTATGCAGTTACTACCAATCCCAATCTTTTGGAAATCCAAAATTTATCAAGGATACAATGTCTCGGCAAACGTTCTTGGCCGCTCATCAGCAAGGTGAGGGCATGGATGATTTCGGCCGAAACCGCCACGTTTATGAAATGGGGCGGCCTGGGTGTCATTGCCTCAGAGCTTCCGGACGTTTTTAACCGGGATTATGAAAAGAACGGCGACAAAATGACGGTCGTTACCCCGCTGTATGTCGGGGATACCAAAAAGAAAAAGGCCGTGCTGGAAGGCGACGTTTATACCGGAGCCGAACGCCGTTCCGTCAAACTTAAGAAGATTAAAACCATTGACGTGCCTTTTTTCGGCGAGCGGGCGGCGCTGGTCAAATATAAAGTCTGCGTCTATACCGGAAAGCTGGAAAATACCTCATATATCTTTTTGGGCAACGAGCGCTTTTTCGGCATTAATCCTCATAAAGACAATCCGCCGGCGCAGGACGGCTGCTATGTGATGAACGAGTCCGGTGTTAACGAAGTGGAGCGTTTTGCCTTCTTTTCTAAGGCAGTCTATACTTTGCTGAAGGCAATCTGCAGCGGCTGCATCAAAGAGCTGGAGTGCCCGAATGTTTTGCTGGCAAACGACTGGCACAGCGGCGCTTTGTCAGGATTGACCAAGTATTTTACGACGGCGCAGGTGGATGCCAAAATTATGAGCGAAGAACTGGCCGGCAAAATCAAATCTATTCCGGTGGTGCATATTGCCCATCATCTGGGGTATCAGGGCTGGGATTATTTTAATACGTCCAAGCTGTTGAATTCTCTGTATGAAAATACCGCTTCTGTGGTTTTTAAAAATGCCAAAGCAATTAAAAACAGCAATCCCCGGGCAACAAATACGCTGATTGTGCATGATTGCTATAATCAGGCGTCATGCAATTTTCATCTGGCTGACCGGGTGGTGACGGTTTCCAAAAACTATCTGGAGGAAGTTTCGAAAGAATTGGGATTTGGGTTTGATTTTCGCGATATTTTGAAAATCCGTAAAGATCATCGCAATTTCTTCGGAATCGTCAACGGATACGAAAAGAGCCTTATTTCTCCGAACGAGGAAAAAATCAAGGCAATTAACTCTTATTTTGGTGAGTTTGACTTTGAGTGTTTTGATGAAAATCATCCTGAAATCAAGCAAAAGAACAAACTTGAATTTATCCGTTTGATTTCTAAAATCGCTTCTGATGAAAAATATAAGCAGAAAGTTATTCCGCTGATCGATATTTATAAGTTTCAGGAAATTTCATCTGTTGTCAAGTACCCCGAGAAAACGCCGGTCGTTTGCGCAACCAGCCGTCTGGTGGAACAAAAGGGGTATGATATTGCGGCTCAGGCAATAATCAATCTGGCCAGGAAGTATAAACAGAGAAACGAAGAAGAACCGATTTTTATTTTGGGCGGCGCCGGAGATGAGAATTATTTTCAGTTGCTGACCAGACTTAAAGATAAAGTTGAAACGATAGATAAAGACATTGCCCGGCGGATTTTCGTTTTTCGCGGATTTCGTGATGAATTTGCTTATGCCATTCAGCTGGCGTCAGATTTTTATATGATGCCCTGCCGGTTTGAGCCCTGCGGCCTGACCCAGATGGAAGCCATGGCCAAAGGCGCTTTGCCGATTGCCATGTCAACAGGCGGTCTGGTCGATACTATCGAGGACGGCGTGGACGGTTTTCGGACGGAAGTTTTCTTTACCCAAAAAAGGCGGGTGTATGGTAATAACCTTACGGCCAAACGTCTTAAAAACAATGAAAACGCCTATACCGAAACATTAGACAAGGCGTTGAACATTTTTTATCGTCAGCCCGAGAAAATTGAAGAAATGAAGAAAAATGCCATGCGCAAAGATTTTAGCTGGAACGTGGCGAACGGTTCTCTCAACAAATATTATCAATTGTTGAAAACCGGGCATATTTAAGATTTATATCATTGCATTAAACGGAAAAATAGCCTATGCTTTTCTGTGATTTTAATCAAAGAAAAGAAGGTTTTTGAGATGCGTCATTCTAATCGTCAAAACAATCAAATTCGTCAAATAGAATTAATCCCCGGGTTTAATCCTTACGCCGAAGGATCTTGTCTGGTGAAGTTCGGAGGAACTCACGTGGTCTGCACGGCCAGTGTGGAGGAAAAAGTTCCCGCCTGGCTAAAGGGGCAAAATAAGGGGTGGATTACGGCGGAATATGCCATGCTGCCGCGGGCGGCTCAGGTTCGCGTGCCTCGGGAATGCAAAAAACCGTCGGGAAGAACGCAAGAAATTCAACGCCTTATCGGAAGGTCGTTGCGGGCGGTGGTTAATCTGGAACAAATGAAAGATATTTCCATTTGCATTGACTGCGATGTTTTGCAGGCAGACGGCGGGACGCGGGTGGCCTCGATTACCGGCGGTTTTGTGGCGTTGTATCAGGCTATCCAAAAACTGTTGAAAGACGGTAAGCTCAAAGTTAACCCCATTCGGGAATTTGTGGCCGCAATTTCCTGTGATTTGTATAACGGCGAGGCCATTTTGGACGTTGATTATGAAGAGGATTCCCATTCTCAGGTGGATATGAATTTTGTGATGACCGAAAGCGGGAAAATTGTCGAAATTCAGGGTACTGCCGAGGGCGAGCCGTTTGAGGAATCTCAGTTCGGCGATTTAATGGCTTTGGGCCGGCAGGGAATAGCCCAGTTGATTGACATGCAAAAACAGGCATTGGGACTGAAATGATGAAATTGAACAAGTTGGTCGTGGCTTCCCATAATCAGGGAAAAATCGACGAGATAACCGAAATACTGGCTCCGTATCGGGTTGAGGTGTTGTCGGCAAAAGCTTTGAATTTGCCTGATGTGGAAGAGACGGGAACGACTTTTGAGGAAAACGCCCGGCTTAAAGCTGAACAGTTGAGTGAAATTTCCGGCTTGCCTTGTCTTGCTGATGATTCCGGTTTATGCGTTGATGCTCTGGACGGGCGTCCCGGTGTCTATTCGGCACGGTATGCGCCTAACCGCGATTTTAATCTGGCGATGGATAAACTTGTCGGAGAACTGCGGCAGTCCGGGAGCAAAAACTGGTCGGCGCATTTTTCCTGCGTGCTGGCTTTGAAGGTTCCCGGTGAGGCGTGCCGCTTTTTTGAAGGCCGGGTGGACGGCGAAATCGTTTCGGAAAAAAGCGGAGATAAAGGGTTTGGTTTTGATCCGATTTTTAAGCCGAAAGGGTTTGACAAGACGTTCGGAAATTTTGAAAAAGATGAAAAGGCCGCGGTTTCTCATCGCGGGCGGGCTCTGGCCAAATTTATAAAAGAGGTTTTTGACGCTGACTGACAAAATTGTAAATATTCCGCTTTCTTCCGGATTTGTTGATGTTTTGGCGCAGAAATTGTCGGAGGAATATGCCGGGAATCCGCTGGCGCTGGCCGATGTTTTGATTTTGCTTCCCAACAGGAGGGCCTGCAAAGCATTGGCAGACGCTTTTGTCCGGCTGAGGGGAATGTCACCGACTCTTTTGCCACAAATGATGCCTTTGGGAGATGTGGACGAAGACGATATGATGCTCTCCGGCGCAGCTTTGGAAGAAGGCTGGCGGGAATTGCCTCCGGCTATTGATACGGTGGAGCGGCTGATGCTGTTTATTCGTCTGATTATGGCAAAGCCGGATGATTTCGGGCTTGAAAAGATGTCTTTAAATCAGGCGTGTTATTTGGCGCAGGATTTGGCCGGGCTGATTGATGCCGCCCACAACGGAAATCTTGATTTTTCAAAGCTGGCGGATTTGGTGCCGGAAGAATATGCTTCTCATTGGCAGGAAACGCTGGAATTTTTAAAGATTATTACCTTCAACTGGCCGGCGATTTTGGCAGAGCGCGGCTTGAGCGATGCCAGCAGCCGGCGAAACCTTTTGCTTGAAAAACAGGCGGAAATCTGGACGTCGATGCCGCCCGGCAAAAGAATTATTGCGGCCGGAACGACGGCAACTTTTCCGGCTATGAAAAAGTTGGTCAAAGCCATTATCGGTTTGCCGCGCGGGCAATTGGTTCTTTCCGGGCTGGATAAGTTTTTGGATGAAGAAAGCTGGACGGCGCTGGATGAAGCGCATCCGCAGTTTGAATTAAAAGAACTTCTTGATTTTTTGCAAGCGGAACGCCGGGAAATTTCCGACTGGACGGTGTCGGAGAATCCGCAGAGAGAACTATTGGTTTCGGAGGTTATGCGTCCGGCGGCAACAACCGACAAATGGCGGGAAATTTCCGGAAAAGGTTTGAATGAACAGGCCTGGAAGGGAATCCGGCTGCTTAATTGCCGGGATATTCGCGAGGAGGCTCTGGCGATAGCTTTAATGATGCGCGAAACGCTGGAAACGCCTGAAAAAACGGCTGCGTTGGTGACGTCGGACAGGAATTTGGCGCGGCGGGTGGCCGCGGAGTTGGAACGTTGGAATCTTAAAGTGGATGATTCTGCGGGCTGTCCGTTGTCTCTGACGCCGGTCGGGGAATTTTTGCGGCTGGTTGTTGCGGCGGCTTCTCCGGAAGCGTCGCGGGTCGACATTTTGAGTTTGTTAAAACATCCGTTGTGCGGTTTGGGGCGGACTTATGGCGAAGTGCGTTCTTTGGCGCGGCAAGTCGAACTGGTTTTATGGCGCGGCGGCAAAGAAGACGACGTTTTGAAAGAATGGCTGGACGAGGTTTGTTCTTTGTGGCAGCCGCTGACGGATTTGTATCTTCAAAAACAGGCTGATTTGAAAGAAATTTTGGCAACACATATTCGGACGGCCGAAAAGTTGGCCGCAACCGGGGAAAAAAGCGGCGATCAGATTTTATGGAGGGGGGAAGACGGCGAGGCCGCCGCCGGATTTATTTCCAAATGGTATGAGCAGGCGGAAGTTTTAGGCAATACGGTTGTTGAAGAATACAGCGGGTTGTTTGAGGCAATGATGGCCGGCGTGACGGTACGTCCGAAGTACGGCACGCATCCCCGGCTTAAAATTTTGGGCCCCATTGAAGCCAGATTGAATCGGGCAGACAGGGTAATCGTCGGAGAAATGAACGAGGGCGTTTGGCCGCAAGCAGCGGTTTCCGATCCATGGATGTCCCGGCCGATGAAAAAAAATTTCGGATTTCCCCTGCCGGAAAGAGCCGTCGGGGTGTCTGCCGCCGATTTGTGCGGTTTGCTGGGAGCAAAAGAGGTCTTTTTAACCCGCGCCGAGAGGGTTCAGGGAACGCCTATGGTGAAATCCCGCTGGCTGCTGCGTTTGGAGACGGTGTTTGAGGCGCTTGCTTTTTCGGAAGGCGTGTCGTATGACAAGGTTTATGTTTCGCAGGCAGCGGCTTTTGATGAACCTGAATTTTTTGAAAAAGCTAGTGCGCCGGCCCCTTGTCCGCCGCCGGAAAATCGTCCGAAAGAGCTTTCTGCCAGCGGTATAGAGTTATTGATGAGGGATCCGTACAGCGTTTTTGCAAAATATATTTTGCAGTTGCGTCCGTTGGAAAAAATTGATCCGGATTTGACTATGGCCGATTACGGCACCATTGTTCATGGCATTTTGGAACGTTTTAACAATAAATATGATGCGGCCTGGCCGGATAATGCCAAAGAAGAATTGCTTGTGCTGGGACGCCGGGTTTTTGATGAAAACGCATTGGCGGCCGAAAGAAGAGCTTTTTGGTGGCCGGCGTTTGAAAAAATTGTTGACTGGATAACGGAAACCGAACAACAATACCGCGTCGGGATAAAAAAAGTTCATAATGAGCAAAGCGGTCGTTTTTGTTTTGATTCTCCTCTGGGAACGTTTACGGTTACTGCAAAAGCCGACCGGGTTGACGAGACGGTTGACGGCAAAATTAATATTATTGATTACAAAACAGGCAAAGCGCGGACTTCAAAAGAAGTTGCCAAAGGTTTTGCGCCCCAGCTTCCGATAGAAGGATTAATCGCTCAGAGCGGCGGTTTTTCGGATATTCCGGCCGTGGATGTCAATCGGCTGATTTATTGGCAGTTGGCCAAAAAGCAAACGGTTATTGAAGATAACATGCCGAAACTGTTGTCTGAAACCGAGCAACGTTTGAAGGAGCTGATAAATATTTTCAGTTTTGCTTCAACACCTTATATCTGCCACCCCAATCCTCGTCGAATTCCTGAGTATTCCGATTATGAGCATTTGGCAAGGGTTAGGGAATGGAGCGTGCAAGAGGGGGGCGAAGGAGGTTCTATGGACGACTAATGCAGATTTTGCGAGGAGAAAGCGTCCTCACGTACTTTTTATGTACGCTGCGGTTCTTTCTCTCTCAAATCTTATTATTCGTCGCATATAACGCTCCTTCGCGGAGGTTCTGCGGCCGGCAATACAGATTTCGAGAAGAAAGCGTTCTCACGTACTTTTTATGTACACTGCGGTTCTTTCTCTCTTAAATCTTATTATTCGTCGCATATAACACTCCTTCGCGGAGGTTTTGCGGCCGGCAATACAGATTTTGTAAAAAGTAAAAAACGGAAAGGCAAAAATGGCTGACAGTTTGGAACAACAAAAGCAAATCAGAATAGAACTGGCCTCACGTCAGCAGAGGCTGGCATCGGATCCGGACAAGTCGGTTTGGGTTGAGGCTTCGGCCGGTACCGGAAAAACCAAGGTGCTTTCCGACAGGGTTTTACGGTTGTTGCTGAAAGGGATTTTGCCGGGGAAAATCCTTTGTCTGACTTACACCAAAGCAGCGGCTGTGGAAATGAGTTCCCGGATTGCCGCACGGCTGGGCCGGTGGGCGGTTATGGATGACCGCAAGCTGGAAAAAGAGTTGGAAGCTTTATTGGGGTTCAGCTTTTCCGGTTATGTCCGGGCCGAGGAGGTTAAGGCACAGGCGCGCAAATTGTTTGCCGTGCTTTTGGACACGCCGGGCGGTATGAAAATTCAAACCATTCACAGTTTTTGTCAGGAGATTTTAAAGCGTTTTCCGCTTGAAGCTAAAATTTCTCCTTATTTTGAAGTTATGGATGACAGAACTTCGACGGAAGTTTTGGATGAAGTTAAACGCCGGTTGCTGTTGAAAATCGAATCCGAACCGGACAGCCGGACGGCCCGGGCCATGTCTTTTATTACTCGTCAGATGAGTGAGTTTACGTTTCCGAAGCTGATGAACTCTTTAACCGAAAACCGCAATAAAATTTCCCGGTTGCTGGCTTCGTATCCTTCGGTTGACGATTTGCTGCGGGCGACGGCCATGCGTCTGGGAATTCGGGGAGATGAAACGCCGGATGCTTTGAAACGGATGTTTTTTGAGCAGGCAGACAAAAAAGAGCTCAAATTATTTGCCGCCGCGTTGCAACAGGGAAGTGCGGTTGATAAAAGCAAAGCCGGGCTTTTGGAAAATATTCTGTGCAGCGACGGGCCGGAACGTTATTATCATGACTACCGCAAAATTTTTTTGACGGATAAAAACGAACCCCGCAAAAACTTTGCAACCAAAGAAGCGGCCCAATCCTATCCGGCATTGGCAGATTTCGGGGCGGCCGAAATTGAAAGGATTTTTTCTTTTGACGATAAAATTGCGGCGGCTTCTCTGTTTGCTTCGACCAAGGCGGTTTTGTATCTGGCGGATGATTTGATTTCCGGCTATAATCATTATAAACGTCTGCATTCCAAGGCCGATTATGAAGATTTGATTCTTTATGCCCGGCGACTTTTGGAAACGCCGGGCGTGGCCGATTGGGTTTTGTATAAACTTGACGGGGGGATAGATAATGTTTTGATTGATGAGGCGCAGGACACTTCTCCCGATCAATGGGCTATCGTGCGGGCAATTACCGGTGAGTTTTTTAACGGAGACGGGGCCAAAGAACGCGGCTGCACGGTTTTTGCGGTGGGGGATCGCAAGCAGTCTATTTATTCTTTTCAGGGAGCGGATCCTCAGGAGTTTGACCGGATGCGCCGCTATTTTGCCGATAAACTTAAGCCTTTGGATGTTTTCAGAGAGGTTAATCTGGAAGTTTCTTTTCGGTCGACGGCAGCGGTGCTGGATACGGTGGACCGGGTTTTTGCGGATGAACGGGTGAAGGCTGGCGTGGTTGCCGATGAGGAAAAGGTTTTGCATACGCCGTCCCGCATCGGCGAAGGCGGACGAGTTGAGCTTTGGCCTTTGATTGAAGCCGAACCTGAGGAAAATCCCGATATCTGGCTGCCTCCGGTGGAACGGGTGACCGCCGAATCGACCAGTTCGCGTCTGGCCAGGCAAATTGCCGAAAGAATTAAGCAGGCCGTGGAAAGCGGAGAAGAACTGGTTTCCAAAAAAAGGCCGCTGCGGTATCGGGATTTTATGGTCTTGGTTCAACGGCGCAACAGTTTTGTGGAGGAGTTGGTCCGGGCTTGTAAAAATGCCGGAGTGGCGATTGCCGGTGCGGATAAAATCAGCTTATCGGAACAAGTTGCCGTGCAGGATCTTGTTTCGGTCGGCAAGTTTGTTTTGTTGCCGGAAGATGATCTGACTTTGGCGGAAATTTTGAAGTCGCCGTTATTCGGGCTGAATGATGATGATTTACTTGAGTTGTGTTATGACCGCGGCGGCGCACCGGTTTGGAACCGGTTGAAAAAGAATCCAAAATTTTCAGAAGTCAGCACTTTTTTGCAGAGGTTGCTGGATATGGCCGATACGGTGCGGCCGTTTGAGTTTTATTCCTATCTTCTCAATAAAGCTGAAGGGCGTAAGAAGCTGGTGGCCAGAATTGGCTATGAGGCAGAAGACGGCATAGACGAATTCATGAATTTATGTTTGGATTTTGAACGGGAGCACGTTCCCGTTTTGCAGAAGTTTATTGAGTGGATAGAAGCCGGTGAAGTGGAAATCAAGCGGGAACTGGAGCAAAGCGATGCAGATGCGGTACGGGTTATGACCGTTCACGGTTCCAAAGGGTTACAGGCTCCGGTTGTTGTTTTGCCGGATACGGTGCGGATAAAGTCCGTACGGAACGAGGCCGGATTATTGTTTGATGATTTGCTTTATTATCCTCTCTGTGCCGCTGATTATGAAAAAAACTGTAAGAAAATCAAAGAGGAAGAAAAAAGACTTTCTTTAGAGGAATACCGGCGTTTGTTGTATGTGGCTCTGACCCGTGCCGAAGATCGGTTGTGCATCTGCGGCTATCGTCAAAAGAACAAGCCCAGCGAAGATTCCTGGTATGAAACTTGTCGGAACAGTTTGGAAAAAACGGCGTCTGATGACGGAAACGGCGTTTTGGTTTATGAGCTTAAACAGGAATGTGCGGTTAAGCCTGAGGCGGAAAAAACCTCCTCTGTTACCGAGGCGGTTGACTGGCCGTGGTTGAGGCAAAGCGCTCCGGAAGAAGGTTTGCTGGCGCGTCCGCTGGCGCCTTCCAAACTGGCCGAAGATGAGGATATGCCTTTGGTTTCTCCGATAGGAAATGACGGGCACGGCAGTTATCGCCGGGGGCGACTGATTCATAAACTGTTGCAGTTTGTACCGGACATGTCGGTTTCGGAGAGAAATGTTTTAACGGAAGAATTTTTACGCAAAAATGCTCCGGATATCAGTGCGACAGAATTTTCCAGAGTAAAAAACGAGGTGTTGCGGTTGTTGGAGAATCCTGATTTTGCTTCGGTCTGGGGCAAAAATTCCAAAGCTGAGGTTCCGGTGATGGGCCGGGTCGGAGACCGGATTATTTCCGGACAGATTGACCGGTTGTCCATAGAGAAAGACCGGGTGTTGATTGTCGATTTTAAGACAAACCGGCCGGCAGCTAAGAATAAAAAGGATGTTCCGGCCGCATATCTCAAACAGTTGGCGGCTTACCGGGAGCTGATTGAGCAAATCTATCCGGGCAAACGGGCAGAGACGTATATTTTGTGGACCGATACCGCGGAGATGATGCGGATTGAATAAGAATTTTGAATAATTTGCCACTTTGCTCTTTATTTAAAAAAAATATCAACTATATTAAAACTAATGGATAAGTTCAGTTAGGAAAGGAAATGACATGAAAGCAATAACGGACAGCCAGTTTGAAGCAGAGGTTTTGAATGCCAAAGGGTTGGTCATTGTCGATTTTTGGGCGGAATGGTGCGGCCCGTGCCGCCAGTTGATTCCCATTTTGGAAGAAGTTTCCAAAGAAATGGCCGGCAAGGTCGAAATCTGCAAAATGAATGTCGATGAATCGCCGAATACCGCCGCGCAATACGGTATCCGCAGCATTCCGACTTTATTTATGTTTAAGGACGGCAAGCAGATTGACGTTAAAGTTGGGTTGAATTCCAAATCGGCGCTGGTTTCCTGGATTGAAGCCAATAAATAACTGGTGGTTGATCGCTTTTGTTTTTTAAGCCCGCTTTGGCGGGCTTTTTTTAATTGTTAATCAGTCTGGACGTTTTGGATATACTTGACGTCAACCGTTTTACGGCGTCTTCCATTTCCATGTTTTCATAAATATACAGCGCGTCATGGAAATATTCCAGCGCTTCTTCCAGGTTGTCGTTATCTTCATTGTTTCGTCCGAGACGGTAATAAATTTCGCCGATTTCTTCCTGAATTTTTGCCCATTCCAAGGGTTCGCGACGTTCGGTGACGACTTTCTGACAATTTTTAAAACTGTTGACGGCTACTTCTGAAATCTCGCGGCTGTTGGTCAGATTGCCGAGCAGTGACAGCATGTGTCCCAGCTCGTTTTGAATGGCGGCCCAAAATTCCGGGAACAAAGCATGTGTGAAGATTTTTTCGGCTTCCCGGAGATTAAAGACAGCATCGCGCAGGGCCTGCAGATCTTCTTTTTGGCGCCAGTAGTTGTAAAATAAATGGGCCAGTTTGTAAGAAATGCAGCCATAATCGTACGGATAATTGTATTTGCTCAGATATTTCTGGGCGTAACGATAGTAATTGATGGCGCCTTTATAGTAGGCTTGCGGATGTTTTTGCATGTAGCGGGTGGCGCTGTCGTAAAGTTGTCCAAGGTGGAAATAGATGCAGCCGAGGTGGATGGGGCTTTTTATCAGGTCTTGGTGCTTAATGGCCGTTTGAAATAAATTTTGGACGATTTTAAAATCTTTATCCGTATCGTTTTGGTAACAATAACTGAGGTAGATGACGCCTAAAAAGTTCATGATGTACGGGATATAATCTATTGAAAGATTTTTGGCCGAATTGTCGGAAGACAGGCGGGCAATGATTTTTTTGAGAAGGTAACGTTTTTGAATTTTTAGCTGTTTGGTCGGCGTGTTCAGCGAACTGACAACCGCGCCGTAAATCAAATTAACGATAGAAAGCGGGAAGGTTCCCTGTTCAAAAACAGCGGCCGGCAAAAACAGACTGTCCAGCAGGGAGACAAAGGCGGTGTCTTCTTTTTCGTATTGCAGGCCGGTTTGAAAATTGAGGCGGATTCGGTCAGCTTCGCGGTATCCCCAGATCAGGACGTCCGCGCCGGTTCGGTCCAAAATGGCCTGTCCTTTGTCTATCAGGTCAAAAAAACTGCGGCTTTCAAGATTTAAAAAACTTTTGTTGAACGGTTCGTCAAAATAATGAACGGAAAGTCCTTCCTGATTTTTTAACAATCGGGCCACAAGTTCTCCGTTGTTGCTTTCAACGTTTTCGGCAAATTCTATGACGGCAACCTTAAAGTTAATTTGCAAGGCCGCTTCCGGAGACAGTTCTTCCGTCTGCGCCGCTTTGGGCTGAAGAAACGTGTTTTTGAACAGGTCAACCAAGTTCATGGCGGTTTATCCGTTTTTATTGAGGTTGTTTTTGATTTCATTCAGTCCGGATTTGACGTCACGGACAAATTGCCGGTTGATTTCTTTGAGACTGCCGGAGCCGGATTCCCAATTTTTCAGGCGATGGAGATTCCATAATGCGTAAACAGCCGAGAAGACGGGCAGGGAATAGGCGTTGGGCGCAAAAAGTTGGAATATGCCGAACAAAACCATGACAATGTTCAGTTTAATAACATACTTTCCGATAAGACCGGGGTTGAGGCCGCTGAGGTTAGTTTGGAGATAAAACGTGTTGGAGGTAATATCCTGAAAACGCGGCAAAAAGGTCAATTTTTTTGCAATGGCAACAAATAGTTCTATCAGCGGATACAAAGCAAAAATCAAAACGGAACTTCCGGCTTCCTCTTCGGCAGCGGCAAGCATTAAAAAGCCGCATAAAAAGCCAAAGGAATCCATAGTTTGGTTATTGAACTGCATTGCCGGCGGATACCAGTTGTAGGCCAACAAAGCCAGCGCCGTTCCGGTCAGGTAAAGAGCCATTATACCGATTAACGCCGGTGTTCCGCCGATGAGGGAAAGAACGAAAATGCCCAGACCGATACTGCTGATTTCTATGAGGCAGAGGGCGCAAATACCGTTGATGATGCGGAAAAGAAAAGTGGCGCCAAGCCAAATTCCCATGCTGAGAATTTTGTCGGCGACCGGAGCTTCCGTTCCAAAGATTTTCAAAACAGGGCCGCCGCAGAAAATCAGAGCCGCTGTTAACAAGGTTATAATTGCGTATCTCATCCATGTTTGGGGGACGGCCACCGGCAAAAGGGCGATAATCAAGGCCGCGGCGGCCGGGAGCAGCAGGTCGGAACACGTCAGAGGTGAAATAAAATCGTTAAACTCCGGCATAATCCAGACGGCTGCCAGAGAACTCAGTCCAAAAACGGCAACCAGGGAGAACGATGGCAGAATTTGTTTGAGGCGGGGGCGGGCATTAATCCGTTCGGAACGGTTTAAAAAAGCCAGAATACTGAAGGAAGCTATTAGGCAGAAGATGAAACCGACAGACATGATGACAAATTTTGTTTCCATGAAAGCATCCTTTGATCAGTTAAACCTCAATCTTTCGCTATTTTAATCTTTTTATCAGTTTCTTCAAGCTGCTTCGAACGGTTATGCCAGATTTTTATCGCAGACGGTTTTCAAAAGCCGGCGCAGTTCCGGCGCCGGTTTATTAATGTCGGCATGGCTGCCGATGAATGCGGATAATCTGCTCAGCAATTTGAAATCATGTTTTTTTAACTGTTCGGAAAGTTCCGGCACAAAAGAATCCGGGATGTTGTAAACACTGCGCAGCAAATCATTGTATTCCAGGTTAACGGCTTCCGGTCCGGCCAGAGAAATCAGTTCGCGGAGGCAGGTGTCAAACATACGTCTTCCGGCGTCTTCTCCGGTCAGGGACAAAATGTTTTTTCCGGTTGCGGCATGACAGAGCGATACGGCTGCCCAGGGAATGAAAAATTCCCAGAAGTTGCGGCGGTCGTCATAGCTGCAGTTTATCCGGATGTCCGTTTTCGTTTTTTCAAACAGGCCGCGGACGGCTTTTGCCCTTTCGTCGACATTGTCAAGACTAAGGGTGAGCGAGGCGTCTTCGCCCAAGAATTCCAGCCGGGTTCCGTTAAATTTAAACCAGCTTCCGAAATAAGCGTTAATAATCGGGAGCCTCAGCGTTTCCATCAGCCTTTCGCCTTCGCTGAAGACGGAAACGCTGACAATGACCGTTTTTTGCAATTTTGACGGGGGTATTGCCGCCAGCAGGGAAAAAGATGTATCCGGATTGCCGCAAATAATCAGGAAACGCGGGTTTTCTTTTATTTCATAGCGGCAGTCGAAGAGAAAGCCTACTTGTCTGTAGGGCGTTTCGGTTTTAATGCTTAATTCATGTCCGGTATAAGTTTCCGCCGCTTTCGGGGTGTCTATCAATATGACCCGATGGCCAGCATTCTGCAGGCGTGACGCCAGAAAAAATCCCAAAGGGTTCATGCCGGCAATGTAAATCGGAGAGCTATCGTTTTCAACCGGTTTTGACAATGTGTTGTGAAAGTTTTTGGTAAAAAACATTATACGGGTACCTTTTGTAAAAGTGCGATAAAAAAGCCGTCGGCGCCGCCGCGTTCTTCCATGAATGTCGGGAGGATGCGGATAAATCCGTTGCCGTCGGCCAGAGATTGCAGCTCTTGCGGAAGCGATTTTTGCAGATTGACGGTTTTGAATCTTTTGTTTTGGTTTAAAAAGGTTAGGATTTGATCTTCGCCTTCACTGCGGCAAAGCGAGCAGGTGCAGTATAAAAGCAGTCCGCCCGGTTTCAGGGCTCTTTCGACCGCAGCCAGAAGTTTTTGCTGGATTGCGCTTTGGGTCAAAACATCTTTTTCGGTTTTTATATGTACCAGTTCCGGGTGACGGCGCAGTGTACCGGTTGCAGAGCAGGGAGCGTCCAGCAGAATGACGTCGTAAGGTTCTTCTTTGAAATTTTTCAGATAATCAGCTGCATCGGCGCAAATCGTTTTTTCTGTTTGAAAACGGAGACGATCAAGATTTTCCCGGAGCGTCTGCAGGCGTTTTTTTGAAATGTCAAGCGCGGTTACACGGGCTCCGGCGTCAATCAACTGGGCGGTTTTTCCTCCCGGCGCCGCGCAGAGATCGAGGACTCTGAGATTACGAACGTCCGGCAGCACTTTGACGGCCAAGGCCGAAGAAAAATCTTGCACCCACCAGGTTCCTTCGGCGTATCCGGGAAGTTCGGAAATGTTTCCGTTGTTGGGCAGTCGTACGGTGCCGCCCGGTAAAAGCTTTCCGCCCGGAAAAGACGCGTCGTGTTTCAGCGTGATATCAAGCGGCGGTTCCTGCCGGGCCGCGTTTTCAATGGCCGCCAGCGTCCGGCTATTGTAGCTTTTGCTCAGCAGTTCCCTGAACCTGGGCGGGAAGAAAGGCTGTGGTTTTTCGTTGAGAAGTTTCTGTCTGTCGGCTGCAATTTTTCTCAGAACGGCATTGACAAAACCGCCGGCGTATTTTCCGGAAAGTTTTTTGGCGCATTCAACATAGCTGTTGATGGCGGCGTAATCCGGTGTTTCGAGCCAGAGAATTTCGACGGTTCCCAAAATCAGGGCATACCAGGCGGCTTTTTGTTTTGCCGGGATTTTACGGGCAATGTATTTTTTCAGGATGCCTTCCACATAACACAGGCGGCGCAGCGCCGTCAGCAAAAGCATATTGACAAAAGCGTCGTTGTCTTTGACGGCGTTCCGGCTTTTGGCTTCATTAAGAAAAATCTGCCGTTCCAAAATGTCCCGGAGGATTGAAACGGCGGTTAGGCGCGAATCTGACATTTCTTTTCTCAGTGTTTTCATTGCGCAGTATTGTATTTAATCCGCGGGGGAATTACAAGCCGGAAAAATAGATACTTGTCAAATATCTCAAATTATTATAGCCTTGCTGAAGATTGCAGGCATTGTGGAAAGGTTTGTAAGAAAATGAAATATCGGTTGTGTCTGATTGGGTTTTTGTGTTGTCTGGCCGGCGGTTGCGCCTGGCCGTCCTGGCTGAATCCGCTGAGCGACGAAGGGGAGAAAACGGCGGACGTTTTTGAGCCGAACCGTTTTTTGTGGCAGGCGGCCAAAGAAAAATTGGCCTTTATGGGCATTGCCAAGGAAAACAAAGAAACCGGCACACTGGAAACCCAGTGGCATGAAATGGACGGGAACAAAGAAGCATTTAAAATTGAAGCAAAAGTGCTTTCGACACAGCTGCGTTCGGATTGTTTGCAGGTGACGGTTTTTAAACGCAGGCTGAGCAACGGCGCATGGATGGATGCCAAGCCGAATCAGCGTCTTGATCAGGAGGTTGAAGACGTTATTCTGAAACAGGCCAAGGTCTTGTACCGCCGAAGCATGGCCTTGGAATAACCGGAGCAGAAATGAACGAAAGGTATAACGGAAAAAGTTGGGAAGACTGGAAAGCCGGATGGCTCATAGAGCCAGACCGTTATAATTTTCGTACATCAGAGAAAAAGTGGGATACTGTCTGGCGACGCGGCGGTTATGCGTCAGTCGTTTCTACGGCAAGAAGCGCTCAGGGGCTTTGCCGCGAGGCGTTTTCTTTGTTTGCGGCGGCAAGGGGCTGCCCGCTGCCGGCAACCGAAAGCGGAGAGGATATTCCGGAATATGACATTATCGTTGATGCGTACGGTAAAGACATGCTGCGGTGGGCGGTAACGGTGGAAACACCCGAGGGCAAATCGGCCGATGATTATGAAAACGGCTTGACAGCAGCTTACCGGCTGGTCAATAAAATTTTCAGATTGGGAAATTCTGCAAAAGCGGAGACTGGCCGGTTTGAGGAGGCAGAGGAACGGGCTTTTGCGGTTACGGAGGTCCTGCAGTGGGGAAGTTTGCACGGAGCCGGCGCTTTGCTGGCCGAGTGGAGCAATCAAAAGATGATGTCAAAATCCGAGTATAGACTGTTTTTGCGGTTGGTTTTTCCTTTTTTGCCGCATTTGGCCGAAGAAATGTGGGCTCGTCTGCGTGAGGACAGTCTGTTGGCCGGAAGCCCGTGGCCGGTTGTAAAGCCGGCGCATGAAAGGGTTTGGACGGTTGAAATAAATGGCAGACGCCGGACTTCATTCCGTGCTGCCGCGGATATTGACGAGAATACGGCGCGCTGTTTGGCTTTGAATGCGGCCGGCCAGTTGCTTTCCGACAGAAAAACGATAAAAACATTTTGGGTTCCGGGACGGCTGGTTAATCTGGTAACGGACGGAATATAAGGGTATGATGATGAAAAATTTAGTTGCGGCTGTTTTTTTGGGGGTGCTTACCGCTTGTGGTTTTGAGCCTTTGTATGTGCAAAAACAGCATGACAATCCGTGGTTTTTCGGCAGAGAATTTGATACGTCGATTTCTCAGGAAATGGCTCAGATTAAGGTTGAGCCGATTGCCAATCGTTTCGGACAGCAGGTTCGCAACAATCTGTTGGATTTACTGACTCCGAAAGGCACTCCTCAAAAGCCCAAATACCGCTTGACGGCCTTTTTGAAGCGGAAAACGGTGACGCAGCAGGCGATGCGTACCGATATTACGGCAACCAGCGAGCGGGTTCGCTATCTGGTGCAGTATGAGTTGTATGAAGGCAGCGAGAAGCTGTTGACGGGTACCAGCGTGGCTAACGTGAGCTATAATATTTTATCCAATCCTTATTCAACGACGATGGCTCAAAAAAAGACCGAAACCGACGCGGCTAAAATTATTGCAGATGACATGGCTTTGCGAATCGGGGCTTATTTTCATCTGAAGCTTTCCAATAAAAAAGGGCCGGCAGATGATTTATAAGACGGCGCAGGTAGAAAAGTTTCTGAAGCAAGGCGACGCGGCCGTCAAGGTTTTTGTGGTTTACGGCAGCAATGAAGGGCTGGCGGCCGAGTATGTCAAAAAACTGACGGCGACGGTGTGTCCGGATTTGTATGATCCGTTTTGCGCGGTTTATTTGAATTGCGGCGATATTGTTTCGGATCCCGGGATTTTGTTTTCCGAGTATACCAGCCGCTCTTTGATGGGCGGTCGCCGGGTGATTGTTATTAAAGATGCCGACAATAATCTTACCAAGCATTTGAAAACAATGTTGGACGGTCCGCAGTCGGATACGCTGGTGATTGTTTCTTCGGCGTCTTTGAATAAGAAATCTTCGCTGGTTTCTCTGGGCGAAAGCCGTGATGACATGGCGGTGATAGCCTGTTACGAAGATAGGGACGAGGATGTTTTTGCGACGGTGCGTTCATTGATGTCCGAAAACGGCATGACTATCGGAAACGAGGCGTTGCAACTGCTTTGCGCCCGGCTTTCCAATGATCGAAAGTCGAATTTGAGCGAGATAGACAAGCTGATTACCTATATGGGCGATAAAAAGAATGTTTCGACGGAAGATGTTCGGGCGGCGATAGCCGATCAATCGTCTTCCAACAGCGAAGATGTCTGCTATTTTACTGCGGGCGGGTACAGCGAGAAGTCTCAGGCTGCCTTTCAGCGGCTTTTGAATGAAGGGGATGAGCCTATCGGTGTGGTTCGAAGCCTGACGTATCACTTTAATAAAATTCTGACCTGTCTGGCGGCGATGGAAAAGGGTGAAACGCTTGATAAGGCAATGTTTAAGCTGGTGCCGCGGATAATTTTTTATCGGGAATCAAGTTTTAAGCGGCAGGTGAGTTTGTGGTCAAAAGACCGCGTTTTTGCCGTGCTTGAGCTTCTTTATAAATGTGAAAGGGACTGCAAGACGACCAATATGCCGGTTAACGAAATTGTCAGTTATACGTTGATGCAGATTTCTTCGGCGGCAGCAAAAGCAGCGTCGGTCGGCGGACGATATTAAAAAAGCCTTCCGGTTAGGAAGGCTTTTTTTGCTTTATTTGAAGACTATTCGGCAGAGTAGGCTTTCATCTGCTTTTTGGCTTCGTCGTCGGTTCTGGCAACGTTAACCAGAATGGTCTGAGAAACTTCAGGATGCAGATTCAGCTTAACACTGTAAATGCCCAAATCTTTGATGGTCCGATCCAGATGAATCTGGCGGCGCTCAACATTGTGGCCGGCTTCTTTGATGGCAGCGGCAATGTCGCGGATGGTAACGGAACCATACAACTGTCCGGTTTCGGCGGCCTGACGAATCAGAACGGCGGAGAAACCTTTGAGCGCTTCGGCTAAAGCGTTGGCGTCTTCAAACAGTTTTTTGTTGTGAGCTTCCAATTCGGCTTTTTGAGCTTCATAAACGGCCAGATTGGCTTCTGTCGCACGCAAAGCTTTTTTGGAAGGCAGCAGGTAGTTACGGGCATAACCGTTTTTAACGTTTACTTTTTCGCCCATTTTACCCAGTTTGTCTATATGTTCAAGAAGGATAACTTCCATTTGCTTTCTCCTTTACTTACATAGCCACATAGGGCAGCAGGCCGAGATAGCGGGCGCGTTTGATGGCGCGGGCCAGTTCTCTCTGCTTTTTGGCAGAAACCGACGTAATGCGGCTGGGGATGATTTTGCCTTTTTCCGAAATATAGCGGGACAGGGTCTTAACATCCTTGTAGTCGATTTTCAGTCCGTCTTCGCCGGAAAACGGGCAGCTCTTTTTTCTTCTAAAGAAAACTTGTTTAGCCATTGCGGTTCTCCTTATTCTTCAACAGCGGCTTCAGAACTGTCGGCATTGGCGCTTTCGGAGAACTCGTCAACCTTAACAGTCATGTAGCGGATAATGTCTTCGTTAACTCTCATAACTCTCTCGTATTCGGCAATTGCATTGGCCGGCGCGGAGATGTTTAAGAGAACATAATGGCCTTTGCGGTTCTTTTTGATGCGATAAGCAAGGTTTTTCAATCCCCAGTTATCGACGCGGACAACTTCGCCGCCCTGATCGGCAATGACTTTGGACAGGTCATTAACCAAAGCGGAAACCTGAGAAGTGCCCAAATCCTGACGTGCAATCAGCACGCTTTCATATTTAGTCATTAAAAAATCTCCTTATGGATTCTCAACAAATGGCCTTTGGAAAAGGCCGGTTCTTGTATAGCCGGATATATTATCCGGCAAGGGACGAGGCGGACTATAGCACAAAAGATTCTTTTTGCAAGCAAAATATGCCGCAAAACGGGAGAAAACCGGGTTTATTTATATAATTTTAATCTTTTGGCGCTAAAGTGCTTCAAAAAGCAACGGAGTTTTTTGGTTTTGGGTATGAAGATAAAATATATGCTGGCGGCGTTTGCAGTGATGTCCGGATTGTCCGGAAGCCTGCCGGCGCGGGCGGAATGCGACATCTGCGACTGGAAGAACTGGTTTACCTGGCCCGATCGTCCGGATCCCCAAAAAAAGGTCGTGCAAAAAATCAAACCGCAAAAAATTCTTTATTACAATGCTCCTTTCGAAAATTATCCCAACGATCTTAACCCCATCGGTTTGCAGAATCTGGTCAGCCGGGAGGTGGTGTATTGTTATGACAACAGTGAAAATTCCGCCGAACGCTGCGCTCAGTATTTTGAAAGCCGGGGATATGTGCGGTTTAGAGATATTCCGTATAAAACCGCCGATTACGACTTTTTGAAGGTTGACACTTATCCGACCCGGCGTTGGCGGGATTCAGAACTGACATCGCGTTGGTAGGCTGTCATGCTGGCTCGGGTTAATACCATAACTTTTAACGGACTGGAAGCTCTTAATGTCGATGTGCAGGCTCAGATAAGTTCGGGATTGCCGAATTTTATTATTGTCGGTCTGCCAGACAAAGCGGTGGCGGAAAGCCGTGAGCGCATCAGGGCGGCTCTGCAGTTTATGGGGCTGGCGCTGCCGGCCAAGCGGATTGTGGTTAATCTGGCGCCGGCCGATTTGTTGAAAGAAGGCGCGCATTTCGATTTGCCGATAGCGTTGGCTTTGCTGTCCGTGATGGGAGTGGTGCCGTGTGAAGACTTAAACCGTTACGTCGTTATGGGAGAACTGGGTCTGGACGGGGCGGTTTTGCCGGTTAACGGTGTTTTGCCCGCGGCGATAGCCGCAAACCGCCGGGATTACGGGTTGATTTGCCCGCAGTCGCAAGGCGGAGAGGCGGTGTGGTCCGGGCTGAAGGAAATTATTGCCGCGCCGACGCTGCTGGCGTTGGTCAATCATTTTAAAGGCGTGCAAACTCTACCGTTTCCGAAAGCGGAAAAAGCGCCGGCCAAGCACAGTTTTTTGGATATGTCCGATGTCAAGGGTCAGGAAACCGCAAAAAAGGCATTGGAAATTGCTGCGGCGGGCGGGCATAATCTTTTGATGGCGGGACCTCCGGGGTCCGGAAAATCCATGCTGGCTCAGCGGCTGCCAACGATTTTGCCGCCGCTTAGTCCGGAAGAGGCCTTGGAAACCAGTATGATACATTCGATTGCCGGTGAGTTGAAAGACGGGAGAGTTTGTTTTGAGCGGCCGTTTCGGGCTCCGCATCATAATGCTTCCACGCCGGCCCTGGTCGGCGGCGGACGGAAGGCGCAGCCGGGAGAGATTTCTTTGGCTCATCACGGCGTCCTGTTTTTGGACGAGCTTCCGGAATTCAACAAGTCGACGCTGGAGGCTTTGCGGCAACCTCTTGAAAACGGTTTTGTTTCCATTGCGCGGGTAAACGCCCGGACAACATATCCTGCGGAATTTCAGTTGGTTGCGGCGATGAATCCCTGCCGCTGCGGTCATTTGGGCAATCCTCGTCTGGAATGCAGCCGGGCGCCGAAATGCGCCGAAGAGTATTTGTCGAAAATTTCCGGGCCGTTGTTGGACCGAATAGATTTGCAGATTGAAGTGGCGGCGGTCAGCCCCTGGGACTTGGCTGATTTGAAAAAAGGCGAAACTTCGTCTCAAATCCGGGAGCGGGTAACTGCGGCGCGCGCAATTCAGACGGAGCGCTTTCGCAAGCTGGGAGAGCCCAAACTGCATACAAATTCACAGCTTAAGGGGCGTTTGCTGGAAGAAGCCGCGGCGCTTGACAACGATGCTCAGAGTTTACTGACGGCTTTTGCCGATAAAAATCAGCTTTCGGCAAGGGCTTATCATCGGACATTGCGGTTAGCAAGAACGATTGCAGACTTGCAAAATGAAACAAATGTCCTTAAAATACATATCGCGGAAGCCCTGTCTTATCGTCGGGCGCTGCCTTTTCATCGTCAATAGGAGTGACATAAATGAAGAAAGTTAACGGTTTTGTAATTTTGCTGGCGGTTTTGACGCTGGGTTCCTGCAGCAAAGAAAGCCCGGAGCTTC
>CASFLC010000146.1 GCA_949295475.1 uncultured Pseudomonadota bacterium | reverse complement strand
CACCAGGTGGGTATGCCGGTTTTGACATGAACTTCATCAATGGTCAGCTGGCGGGATATCCGCAGGTCATGAAGCTGCTGCGCCAGTGTGCGGCGGGCTTCCGACAGATTTTTCATTGCGCTTTTATTTGACATTTTGTAACTCCTTAATTTGTTTTAGGTAAAACAAAACCGCCTTGACTAAAAGTGAAGGCGGGGAGTTGACAACTGCACAAGAACAGTCCGGGTTCTTCGTCATGCGTAGGCACGCTTATCCCCCCGGCTCCCCATCTAAGGAGTTGTTCTTTTTTCTTGTGTGGAGCTGTCACACTCCGCCGTCCGCTCTCCGGACGACGGGATTATGATAATAAATCAAAGCGATTTTGCAATAAAAAAATGAAAGACCCAAACCGAAAACGGCTTGAGCCTTCCACCTCTTTTCTGTAGGCACTGTAGTACAGAAAAGAAACCTTTCTCTGATGCGGCTTAATGATACATCCGCATCAGGCCGCTCAGAATTCCCTGAACTTTTACCCGGGAAGCCGGCAGCCGGCGAGTTTGATAAGCATCATTTTTAGGTATCAACAAAACTTCTCCGCCCTCTTTGCGGATTTCCTTAAGAGTGGCCTCCGTGTCATCAACCAAAGCGACGACTATATCCCCGTTGTCGGCGGTTTCGGCTTTTTTGATGATGACGGTATCTCCGTCCATAATCCCGATGTTGACCATGGAATCGCCTTCAATCGTCAGGGCGTAGTACTGGCCGCGGCTGACCATCTCGTACGGAACGGAAAATTTTTCATTTTCATTGGCGATTGCCTCTATCGGCGTGCCGGCGGCAATTTTTCCGTACAACGGGATTTCTACCATCCCGTTTTTGAGCGCTTCTTCCCGCTTGCGTTCTTCTTCAATAATGGAACTGGGCTTTAATTTCGGCAGGCGGACAACTTCCAATGCACGAGCCTTATGCGGCATTTTTTTCAAAAAATTGCGTTCTACCAGCGCTTCTATCAGGGCATGAATGCTTGATTTGGATTTAAGGTTGATTGCAGCTTTCATCTCGTCAAAAGACGGCGAACATCCTGTCTCTTTAATGACTTTGTTAATATAAAGCAGAAGCTTATATTGTTTTTCGGTCAGCATTTCATCCCCTAAAGAAAAAGCAGAACATCTCTGTAAATGTTCTACTTTAGTTCTTTTTTAAAGTCAACAGGAGATTTTAGCGTTTCAGCATTTTGGCTGCCAAAAACTTCTGCATTTCCGACGAAGTCAGCGACCAGGCCTGTTTTTTCGGCTGCTGCGCCGCCACTTTGTTGAAGACGACCTGTCGTTGCATTCTGGACATGACGGTGCGCGCTTTGCAATAGTTATAGGCGTTTTCACACAATTCCTTTTCGCCGTCCCTGGCTAAATACCTGTTCTTAATGGACGGCCAGATTTTGCTGCGGACGTTGTAGCTTTCCATCGTAACCTCGGCCAGAAAATCAATGCGGTTTTCCTCGTTAACAGCGCCGAACTGCTTTTTTACCTGTTGATAAGCCTGATTAAAAATGCCATAAGTGCGGCGGGGATTTTGGTTGACGCAGGACATGACCGCACCGGCAAACACTTTGTATTCGTCGTTGTCGCAGTTTTCTTTGGTAACTTTGGGAAGTCCCGGAAGTTCGGCCAGCTTGTCAAAAACAGCTTTGTAACGTTTTTCCCACATATAGTCAAACTGCCTCTGTTCAAAATGTTTGGCCTGAGGACCGAGGGCATATTTTTTGTACGCCTCGTAAAAAGCCTTGCTGTGAAGATTTTTTCCTTTCAGCTCCGGAAACTCCGAACCGTATTCGGCAATAAACCGACTCATGCTGTCTCCGGGGCGAAGGCTCATTTGATACAGTCCGATGTAAGTGGCGCTTTCAATCGGCCGGTTGCCGTCGGTAATGGCCGCCTTCATTCCGGACTCGTAAATATGGCCGATATCACGGGCCCGCAGCGAGGCGTAATCAATCTTCAGCCCTTTGTAAATTCCCGAGGCCGGAACGGAAGTAAGCGTTTTATGTGCATTTGTCGTTATGCTGCTGTTGTCGGCATGATCTTCGGGAGCATGTTCAACCCCGGCGGAAGCATGAGCCAGAGGCGCCGTTCCCAATACGGAAACAGCCGCTGCTTTTACGGCGTTGCGCTCAATAAACCTTTTTAGAGGACGGACCGCTCCCGCAACTTTGTTTTTCAGCAAATATCCGCCGCGGATTTTTTCTTCCGCCCGATGCGCTTTTTCTCTCAATTCTTCCGACGTCAACATTCTTCCCTCCTTTATGTTTTTAATATAGTCTTTTTTGAAGCCCGCGTCCAGCCTCTTTTGCAAATTATTTATTGAAAATTGTTGAAAAAATCTTCAGCTGCGGTTATAGTGGGCGAAAAAAGGATTAAAATGCAAAAAAGACAGGAAATACAATGAGCAACGAGACCAATATTCACCGCGACTCCCGATTGGCAAAGCTTACGGCTTTGCGGGATCGCGGCTATAACCCTTATCCTTACCGTTTTCAACCCAATGCTTTTGCCGCCGACCTGCAGGAAAAATATAAAGACCTTGAGGCAGGAACCGATACCGAAGACCGGGTGACGATTGCCGGCCGCGCCATGGCCGTGCGCAACAGCGGCATGTTTATTGACGTCAAAGACGCCAGCGGAAAAATTCAAGCATTCTGCCACAAAAACCATTTGTCCGAAAACGATATGGAAATTTTGAAGAATCTTGATGTCGGCGATATTGTCGGCATCAGCGGCTATATTCGCCGGACGCCGCGCGGGGAATTGTCCATTGCCGCCGAAAAGTTTGACATTATTTCAAAATCGCTGCAGCCGCTGCCCGAAAAATTTCACGGTCTGACCGACGTGGATGCCCGTTATCGCCAGCGTTACGTCGATTTTATCATGAACGACGACAGCCGCGAGGTTTTCAAAAAGCGCTGCGAAATTACCTCCGCCATCCGCCGCTATTTTGAAGACCACAAATTTTTGGAAGTCGAAACCCCTATTCTGCATACCATTATGGGCGGCGCCAGCGCCAAGCCCTTTATTACCCACCACAACTCTCTGGATATGGATTTGTATTTGAGAGTGGCGCCGGAATTGTTTTTGAAGCGGCTGGTGGTCGGCGGCTTTGACCGGGTTTTTGAAATCGGCCGCAACTTCCGCAATGAGGGAATTGACAAGAATCACAACCCCGAATTCACTGCTTTGGAAGCTTATATGGCCTATGCAGATTATAATGACATGGCGGATCTGATTTCGGACATGATCGGTTATGTGGCCGAAAAAGTTTTGGGGACCCGGAAAATTACTTTCGGCGAGCATGAAATCGATCTCTCCAAGCCTTTTCCAAAAAAACCGATTATCGACCTGATTAAAGAGCATGCCGGAATCGATTTGCTGCAGGCTAAGACGCTGGACGAAGCCAAGGCTATGGCACGCTCCGCAGGCGTTAATGCGGACGATTGCTCCTGTTGGGGAAAAGTGGTGCAGGAAGTGTTTGACGAAAAGGTTGAGCACCTGCTGATTCAACCGGTTCATGTGACGGATATGCCGCGGGATATTTCTCCTTTGGCAAAAACCAACCGCAATAATCCTCGTCTGGTAGAACATTTTGACACTTATATCGGCGGCATGGAAATGGGCTGCGCCTATTCCGAGCTTTCCAATCCGCTGGAACAGCGCGAACGTTTTGAGGCTCAGGCCGCAGAGCGTGAAGCCGGAGACGACGAGGCTCAGATGCTTGACGAAGATTTTATCAACGCTTTGGAAAACGGTCTGCCTCCGACAGGCGGCATGGGTATGGGAATCGACCGGCTGGCCATTCTGCTGACCAACTCGGCAACCATCCGCGACGTTATCGCTTTTCCGACGCTGCGCAAAAAGGACTAGTCCACCGTGTTTAAAATAATCCGGTATCTGTTGCAAAAAAACAAAGGGAAACTTCTGGCCGGAGCCTTGTTTTTGGCGGTATTTGCCGGATTATTTTACTTTTATGCCGCACAATTCGAAAAAACTTCCGCTGATGAACGGACGACCGCGGAAAACGGCGTGCTGCCTCAGGAAAGTTCGGTGACGCTGTTTAGCCTGAAAGAAACCGAAAGCCGTTTTGCGGGAACGGAAATCACTGATTTTTTGTATGATGAAGAACCGGCTGTCGAGATTGTTGAAACCGAGGAATTTAATCCTCAAAAACTAGAAGCCTCCCTGAATAAACCGGATGAACGTCAGGATCAAATTGCCGAGTTGATTGCCCGGGAAATCAATTTTGACATGCAGCCGCATGAGGATTTTTTTGCAGGAACATTGGAAGCCCGCAGCGAGGACATTCTTGATCAATTGTATGAAGAAGAGCTCCCGGATGATATTTTGGATCTTGATCCCAATAATCCAGATGAACATCTTTATCGCAAAAAAGCTTCCGATTTAAATATTATACCTTCCAACAAACCTTTTTATTTTGGCGGAACGCCGGTGGTTGCGATTGTTATCGACGATATGGGAGTGAGCCCCAAGCGGACGCATGACATTGCTACGCTTAAAGCTCCTCTGACCGCCTCGTTTTTAACCTATAGCAGAAACTTGCAACGGCAAATAGACAATTCCGTTGCAGCAGGGCACGAAATTATGGTTCATGTACCAATGGAGGCGCAATCTAATATTGATGCCGCGCCCGATGTTTTGACGACGACCATGAGTCTGAGAGAAATTCAGACAAACCTGCAAAACATGTTGAATAAATTTTCGGGCATTAAAGGCATTAACAACCATATGGGAAGCAAGCTAACCGAGGATTATGAGCGAATGACAGCGGTTATGGAGGTTTTGGCTGCCAACCGTTTGTTTTTTCTGGACTCAAAAACTTCTGCCAAATCACGGGCCGAAGAAGCGGCCAAAGCTACCCGTATTCCTTACGCCCACCGTCATGTCTTTTTGGACAACAATAATGACAAAGCTTATATTTTGGGACAGCTGAGTAAAACTGAAAACCTGGCACGCAAAAACGGTTACGCCATTGCCATCGGGCATCCTAAAAGTCAGACATATCAGGCCTTGAAAGTCTGGTTGGAAGGTCTTGACGAAAAAAATATTAAAGTGGTACACCTGAGTAAAATCATAAACGTGTTGAATCCTCAATAATGTTCATAAAAAGGGAGCTGATAAAATGTTTGAACTGATTGGTTATATTGCCGGAATATGCACCGCAACATCATTTATTCCTCAGGCCATAAAAACATTCCGCTCCAGAAATGTTGAAAGCTTGTCTTTAATAATGTATCTGATATTTAATATCGGCATGTTATGCTGGGTTGTTTACGGCATATATCTTCAATCTGTCCAGATGGTCTTGTTTAATGTTATTTGCTTATGTTTCTCTTTGCCGATTTTAGGCATGATTATCTTTTTTAAGAACAAAAAAGCGAAATAAAGTTTTTTTTAAAATACATAAAAAAGTTCTTGACCTGAAGTTTTTTTGCATTTATATATGCTGTTGTTCTGACAGTTGGTCCCATCGTCTAATGGTTAGGACACCACCCTTTCACGGTGGTAATATGGGTTCGAATCCCGTTGGGATCACCAATTTGGAGAGGAGTTGTATTTTTTAATGCAGCTCCTTGTTTTTTATCTAAAATTTGCGGTTCGTATAATTTTAAAGACCCGATTTGGATGTTTTCGGGTTCATCGTCAAAATTAGGGGCAAGGAGTAAAAAAGCATCATAATCAGTACACCGAAGTTAAAATAAGTTAAGCACATAAAATCCGCACGCGCAAGCGGTAGTTTTCAAAATTTCTAAAACCATAGGCTCGTCTTTGAAT
>CASFLC010000145.1 GCA_949295475.1 uncultured Pseudomonadota bacterium | reverse complement strand
TGCTGGCCAAAACCTGGTTTCTGCCCGATTATAACAATCCTTTCAATTCACGGCAAAACGATATTTCAAACCGGCCGGATTACCGGCCTCCGGACGCGTCCCGTTCTTGCGAAGGATACGGTTTCCTGTCCGAACCGCCGGAGTTCTACACCTGTGACACAATCCGTCCAGATAATGTCAAACTCTGTTACAGAAACTGTGTGCCAAACCCGGACAAACTTTGTCCTTCTCTGGGCTATGAGAAGTTTTGTCCCGACGGATGGGCTCTGTCCGAAGAACGCTGTCCCTATGATGACGGTTTTGCAAAGTGCTGCAATCTCTGCAGGGATTATCCCCATGAGACCGTTCCCGACGGATATGACGAGAGCGCCAGCTGTTCCGGGTGTGACGGCGTCAGATATCAGATTGTTCCCCACGACTGCCCGGACGAATTCGTGGAATGTGAGTATGGTCCAGCCTTGGATACCGAAATCTGCCAAAGCGGCGAAACCCTTAAATACAATTCATGCAAAAAATGTCCGTTCAACTGTTCACTGACCTCTTGCCCGCCCAACAACATCTGCGAAAGGGAGGACTGTTCGGGATTGTATTGCGCGGTCGGCTGCGCGTTGAACGCGGTTGACCTGGAAACCTACTGGTGCAACGGGGCGGCATGGTGTCTGATTCCGGCCGGAAACGTCACGCCGGAAACGGGCTGCCCGTCCGGACAGATAAACACGGAGGCGTGGTGCGGGGGAGCGCTGGGCTGTGTGATGAAACTTTGATGAGAAAGTGCAAAAAGAGAGGAGAAAGACAATGAAAAAAGAAATTTTGATGTTTGGAAGTCTGTTGTGTTTGATGAGCGGCATCGGCGCTGTCCGAGCGCAAACCTGCGCGACACCGCCGAGCTGCGCCAGCCTGGGGTATACGATGACGAGTTCGGAATGTTCGGGACAGCCGACATTGGTCTGTCCTTTTGATGCCTCCGCAGTCTTCTGCGCCGGAACCGCCTCTTCCGGTGGTGCTGGCGGGTCGACCGGCGGCGGAGCCGGGTCCAGCTTTATCGAAAACGGCAACGGTGACAGCTTCGTAGGATTCCTAGAAAACAGTGACGGCAGTTATTTAAAATTAATTCAGAAATACAAATTTGTAGATGGTGTTTCCTCATCACAATGCGCTGATGCGTGCCTGGAGAACGGCCTGAGCAATTTCATTTATACATCTGAAATTGCAATTCTAAACGTTCTATGCGCTGAGGCAGATAAAACCAGCGGAACTTATTATTACAGGAGTCTTTCGGGGCAAAACGGTTTGGATGAATCAGCTACAATAATTGACTGTTCAAACAAATCTGTTTCTACTTTATTCAATAAGGATGTTACCGGCTGCTTATGCGCCAGAGTTATCGGCTGACCACGGTCAGAATAAACAAAATTCCCCCGGAGCCAAAGCTCCGGGGAAATGTCAAAAAAACGTTTTATGATTTTACGTTTTTGCCGATGATTTTTTTGCCTCCCAGATAGGGCTGCAGTTTAACCGGAATATTGACCGTTCCGTCAGCGTTTTGGTGATTTTCAATAAACGGAACCAAAGCGCGCGGCGTCGCGATGCCGGTATTGTTCAGCGTGTGAACATATTTAACTTTGCCGTCGGCATTGTCACGATAACGCAAATTGGTGCGGCGCGCCTGCCAATCGGTAATGTTGGAACAGGAATGCGTTTCCCGATAGCAGTTTTGCGACGGAACCCAAGCTTCCAAATCGTATTGGCGGAATTTCGGGGCGCCCATATCGCCGGTGCAGATATCCAACACCTGATAAGGCAATTCCAAATCCTGCAAGACTTCCTCGGAAATTGCCAACAGCTTTTTGTGCCACTTGTCGCTTTCGGCAACATCATTTTTGCAAATAACAAACTGTTCGGTTTTCATAAACTGGTGAACCCGGACCAAGCCGCGGGTATCTTTTCCGGCGGCGCCGGCCTCGCGGCGGAAACAGGGCGAAAACCCGGCATACAGAATCGGCAACTCGTTTTCCTGCAAAATTTCATCCGCACGCAGCGAATTCAAAATCAATTCAGCCGTACCGGACAAGTATAAATCATCTGCCGGCATGTAATAAATTTCATCACGCGAAAACGGCAGATAGCCCTGCCCGTACAACGGCCGTTCTTTTGACAAGGCGGGAACGGTGATAACCGTAAACCCATAACTGCGCAGCTTGTCCAATACCATCATGTGAATGGCAAGCTCCAACTGGGCCAAATCGTTTTTGATGGCATAAGTGCGGGAACCGCTGACTTTGGCAATGCGCTCCATCTCGCTCCAGTCATTGAGTTCCATCAATTCGATGTGGTCACGCGGTTTGAAATCGAAATGCGGAATTTCGCCGACCTTGCGCAATACGACGTTGGCGCTTTCATCGGGACCAATCGGGCAATCCGGGCTGGGATAGTTGGGCATGCGCAGCATCATTTCGTCAAATTCGGCCTGCCGTTTTGCCAGTTCGTCCTGCTCTTTTTTCAACTCGTCGCCGATTTCGCGGCTTTTGGCGATAATCGCCGGCCGTTCTTCCGCGGAAGCGCTTTTGATGGAATTGCTGAGACGGTTCTTTTCTTCCGCCAGAGCCTGAGAAGAGGTTTTGAGCTTGTTCAGCGCCAGATATGATGATATTAAACTATCGACGTTTGCGGCATCAAAGCCTTTTTTGGCCAAAGCATCTTTTACATATTGCTGATTGTCGATTATAAATTTAATATCTAACATCTGTTTATTCCTATAAGTTATTGATTAAAACGAGATTCAGACTAGCCTTTTTACAGATAAATTCAATAAAAAAATCAGAGAAGGCAACAGAAATAAAAAAACAAAGCCCCTCAAAGGGGCTTTGTTTCGGCAGAACAGCATCATTCTGCAGCGGGGCCGACTTCTTCAAATGCCAGTTCCTGACCGTTGTCGGTTATCAGGATTAATGTTTTTTCCTGAAAACGGAAAGCCGTTATCCGCGGAAGTATCCGCAAAAAATTCTGCTCGGCTTCCATTAACGGTTCGGGTCCCATCATCATGGTGGAACCGGCCGGTCCGAATTTAATCTTGCTGCCGTCCAGCTCATAGCTGCCGAAGTAATTGTTGACTATTTTGCCGTAATAACGCGGTTCATCCGCGGCAAAATTGAGCGTTACCCGAGAATCGTTCTGCGCATTCAGCAGCTGATACTGTTTGCCGTTAAAACTCTGCTCCGGCTGCGCACTGCAGGCGCTGATCAAAAAAACAACCATTGCGGCCAAAAATTTTTTCATGTAGTTTCTCCTTGCTATTGTAAATACTAATATATATGCGAATTTTGCAAATTGCCATTAAAATTTATCAAAAAAATTTTTGCCGAATAAAAGCAATATGAACGCATGACAAATCCACTTGAACCAAGCAAACTTATTTTGTCAAAATTTGTGCTTGTCAAAATGTCTTTTGTATAATATATTTATTTTGTTAAAAGTATAATTATGTCTAACTAAAACACAAAAAAATTATGAAAACAGTCATTATTATTTTATTTTTCCTTATAATATTAGGCGTCAGTGTTTTATTTGCGCTTTATTTTTTCGGCGCGTTTAACAAGCGTCTGAATGCAGCCTTAATAAAAGCCTGCAGAGAGGATGACGTTCGCAAAGTTATCAGACTTCTTCAACTTGGGGCGGATCCGAATACGACCATTGTTGTAGAAGAATCTGACGGTGCTGATGCCGATTTGAGCATTCTGGACCAAAGTTATCACCTTGGGCGTATTAAGGTGGCGTATCCTCTTTTGGATATGTATTATAGCGATGCCGTAAAAAAGCTTTTGCGTGCTTACGGCGGAAAGACGAAAGGTGAACTTGATGCCGAACGAGCCGCTTTGGAAGAGGCGCTAAGAGCCGAAGAAGAACGGATGCGCCCTATTCGCGAAGCTCAGAACAAGGCGAAAAAGGAAGAAAAAATGAAGATAGTTGATCAATTTTTATCTTCCAAAGGACTAATCTAAACACAAAAAAACGTTTCTCCGGCCGGAGAAACGTTTTTTGTATCCGGTTCAAGTCTCTTTCATACGGAATTTTTCGCACTTTATTTCAATGTACGGCAAAAATATATTTTTTCATTTTTCTAAATTTTGTCTATTGACTAAAAAAAATAAACATGGTATATGGGTAAATGAAAATTTTATTATTAATAAAAAAAAATTAACTATGAAAAAAACTATTATTATCCGTGACCAATTTGGTCATGGGATTGCGGCTGTTAATTTCGCCGCAGCGTACGGGGTTAAAGGATTAATTATCCCCAAAAAGGAAAATAAAGAAGATTACGAGGCTGAGGCTTCCAAAATCTTTGATATTTTGTCTTTTTTCTCCCGGAATTTGGAGGTCGTTCCTTTTGAGGAAAAAGAAAAGGCCGAAGAAAAAGGCTGGGACGTTATCTCAGACCTAAAAGCAGGTATTTTGCCGGATGAGGTTTGGGAAAAGTTTGCGGCATCGCAACTGAGGCCCAGTTGTACGGCGGGATTGCCGGAATATAAGGAGATGCCTCAAGGGAGCGTCTTGTTTATTCCGCAAAAGCTCGTTAGTGACGGCGAATGCGGGGTGACGGCTGCTCAGCAATCTTTGAGCCCTCAGACTTTTGGCTTTTTAAAGGAGTGTGGCATTCCTTTGGTTTTAGGCCAACACTTCCATAAAGTCAATGACTTGGAGGCCGTACAAAATCTGGCAAAGGATTTCAATCTTTATGTTCCCGGGATGACCGAGAATCATGAAGTTTTTGGGATCCGGGGCGTTGCTCACGAGAAGTACTACAATATGTATGCTTCTTTGAAGGCTTCCGTCGGAATTGCCGGCACCCATACCTGGATTTTGCTGGCAATGTTCCCGGATACTCCGCAGATTATCCTTTATAACAAAAAAGGTGTGGAGCATTGGGAAGCCATTGCCAAAGCCTATCAGGAAAAAGGTAAAAAAATCATTGTTATCGGTTTTGACGAAGAAACCGATATAAATGAATTATCCCGCACAATAAAGAAGTGTTGGGAGAACTTGTAAATTTGTCAGAGCCGCCGATTTTTCGGCGGCTCTTTTTTTAGGATTTTATCCGGTTCATTACTGCTTCCGCAAAAACTTTTAACGGATTTGACAATATAGCCGGTTTGAAATTCTCAGGTTCGAGTTCCATATAACAGGCAAGTTTTACAAATTTTTCAAAATCCAATGCGTATTTCGGCGTCATCAACTGAAACATATTTATCGTATCGGGGCGAACATTTTTGTTAATATAGATCCCCTCGGCGCTGATTGCCGTCAGAATTCCGGCATTTATGGTCTCACAACAGGCAAAACTGTCGACCGTGTGAACGACCAGCGTATTTCCAAAGCCCAGAACTGCCGGATAAATATTACCGATTTGTTCGTGTGCAGAAAATTCATGTTCAAATTTTCCGGAATATATGCGCCATTTTGTTCTTTCTGCATCTGTCCGGGCAATATGCTTGCAATTATGAAATATAATGTCAGGGTGCTGACTGGTTCTTTCATACAGCCAATCCGTCACATCATTGGGCGTGCGCGGACCGTTGACTATTATTATGCCATACTGATGGCGCACAAGCGATAAGCATCTTTCAAACAAAATTTGGGCATAGTTAACATCAAATCTGATTTCGCTCCCTTCCGTACGCCCACCCAGACAAACAACGACTTTTTTCTTTTTGTTCAGGATCTTTTGCAATTTGTTTATATGCGCCGCCACATGGGCTTCGCTTGATGGCCGAGAGAGCAGACTTTGGAGTTCCTTTTTCTTTTGAGCAATCTTTTCTTTGCTAAAAGAATGAACAATGCCTACCGTAATCAGAACTTTTTTTCGAAGTTTTTTGTTTTGCAACAACCGAATGCGTGTCGAAAAGTTTAGCATGTGTTTAGGAATATTAATAAAATCAGCATATTTATAATTATATAATTTACCACTCAGCACGACTGTAAAGATTTTTCCTAATCCATGCTGTTTGTAATATTCTTTGATAACATGGCAAATTGCGTCCGCATTGATGCCGGGAGACGCGCTTTCGGTAAAATTATACGGCGTTAGAAAAACTCGCGGAATTGATTGAGTACGTTTAAACCACGCGTCTAATATCGAAAAGATTGCCTCCCGGAATTTTTTATAGCTGCTAAAATTAGTATAGCACAGGGATATCGGCAAATCCTTAGCATTTGCAACTTCTTGCGGCAATACCAAACAAT
>CASFLC010000144.1 GCA_949295475.1 uncultured Pseudomonadota bacterium | reverse complement strand
CCCGAGCCTCCTTTTGAGCAAATTGCTGCTCCAGTATTTTACGCGTTTCCAAAGTCATTCCAATTTTCTCCACATAATTTTTTGACAAACAAAAAAGCCGGGATTATTCTCCCGGCCCGTTCAAGATTCACCTCTCGGCTATCATGACGTTTTTTATAAATCTTTTTTCCCCTTATGTCAAATCTGTGGATAAAAAAGATACTTTTAACGTACTATTCATCATATTCCAGACAATGACAAGTCCGATAAACAACATCATCCGCCCACTTCTTGCAACATTTGCCGTTAACATGATCCCATCGGTATGATTTCTCAATACAGTCCAAAAATATTTTATCATCATCATAAACCTGGCATGTCCTGTTTTTACCTTCTCCCGAAGACTGAACACAACACCGGTTTACCTTATAATCCCACACCATACCGTCATCGACACAAATATCCTTGGCAAATTCAATCGGATAAAACGTTTTCTTAAAAACGGCATAAGCCATCAGAAGTGCTGCCAGTACCAAAAGGCCGCCGATAAAATACAAAACCGCTTTCAACAGACTTTTCAGCCCCTGACATAACGACAATAAAAACTTATGAAACATATTACCGCTCCTCTCAATATTCAATTATCATATCAAGGAACTTTTGAAAAAACAACCTTTTCTAAAAACTCTGTTGTTCTGAAATCTCAACAATCGTCATCACCGTTAGGCGATGCCACAAACCTCACCAAAACCGGTTTAATTTCCACATCATCATCTTTGTTTTTATCAAACAACAAACTCAAAAGTTTAGCTTTGCCGAGCGTGGCCGAAATCATCGGCGTTGGAGCAGAAGCCTCCTGTGCCACGCACCGCGCCTCCTCCAACTCGTCAATCAGACGTTCAATTCTGTCCTCCAGCGAACCTGCCTTTTTTCGCGCAGCCATCTGCCATCTCCTTTAATAATACAGCCCAAGTCCTTTAATCAAATTGCGCAAAGCCCATCCGTGCCTTTTGCGATAATTTTTTTCAACCTCTCTGGCACTTTGCGCAAAATACAGCAAATCCACAATTGCACGGTGGCAAACTCTGTCTTTTTTGCAGGCCTCTGCCCAAGACAAATAATCATCCTTGCAACGCCGCAAATAATCCATAAAACCTTCATACCCGAGTTCTCCCTCAAAACCGGATCGTTCGCAGGAATCTATAAGACTCCTCGCCCGGCACATGCCTCCCCAGCAGATATAATGAAAACCGCGGATAATCCGCAAAGCCTCCCGCTCATAATGATTATCTTCAATACAGTTCCAAATTCTGGCATCTTGAATCCGCCGGCGGCACAAAACCGGCACCCGCGAATTGTCATAATTAAGCTCGACAATTTCCGTCGGCGAATGAACCTCCTGCCACTCCCACGGAAGCTTGTCGCATTTGTTCGGGTATATTTCCATATCCTGCTCCTCATAAAATACGAATTTCATATATAAAATACACAAAACCATAACAAAAAGTCAAGAAAATAATACATTATTCGTATATTTACACACCGTATTTTTTGCATTACTTTTTCCGTACAAATAAATCAAAGGAGTCGTTATGAACAGGTGGGGCTGGCTGAGAGAACGCTTGAAAGAACTCGGAACCAACCCGGCGCAGTTTGCCAAAATTATAAACTGGCCGGCCAGCCGGGTTTATGAATTGTTTTCCGGAAAAACTAAAGCCATTCCGCAAAACCGGGTCGTTGCCGCGGCCAAATTTCTGGGAATCAGCATTGACAGCCTGATTAACTTCAATTCCGGAAGTTCCGAAGACGTCATATTTCAAAGCCGTCTGGTCGGCCGTTTTTCAGTTCCGGCCGACAGCAAAAACGTTCCCGAAATTGACAGTGATATTCTGGCTCTCGTCCTGGAACAGATTGAAACTTTCATGGACAACCGTAAACTGCGGCTTGGCAACGCCGACAAAGCACGATTGGCCGCCATCATTTATAAGCATGCCTGCGGCCTGCCCGAAAAAGAGCAAAATACCCGTATTTATGACATGATAAACATCTATAACGACCTTAAAGCAGAAGAAAACAAAACCAAAGTCAGCTGATACAAAATGCCAATGAACAATTTAGAAAAAGAAATCCAGTCAATTATGTCCCGCGCCGCACCGGTCAACGACAATTCCGCCGAAGCGTCTTCATCAGAAAAAATGGCGGAAAGCACATCCGCCAAAATAATCAATACCTCAATCACCGTCACCGGCAACCGCAATTTTATTTTCGCCGGCCACAGTAATTCCGTTTTGGCCGGAGCGTTATTTGTTATTTTGACAATCGCTTTCATTTTTTTTTGAATCCTCAAGATTAGATAATTCTTATATAACCGCATGGGAAGCGGAGCAACTCAGACAGCAGATTAAGATTGTCGCCGCCTGCGAAAAAAAGCACCCGAACCAAATTCACTCAGAGCTCCGCAAACGCTACAATTACAACAGCTACAAAAAACTGGAACGACGAAAAATTCCAAAGATTTTCGCCGAACTGAAAAAACGCAATTGCCAGACGGGTTCCCATAACGGGGACCTGTTTTTTTATCCGGCAACCTAAGGTCGTCTGCTTCAAAAAAAAGCCTGTCTAACGGGCTGGGGACAAACAAAACGTTACGGTTGACAGATGATACATTTTTTGTATATACGATAATCATATATACAGAAGACGAATAAGATGAATCAAACAAACCTCAAACAAAAGGCCGACGAACTTTTTTATTGGTTCGAAAACAACCGCTTTCAAAACCGGATGAACTACAGCCGTCAGGTTAATCTGGTGCTGGAGTTTTGCGAATATATGGAAACGCTTGAAGAAGACGACTTGTATCAGTTCCTGAACACGACGGATTCCCAAGACGTTACGGCGTTTCGCAGGCTGATTTCCGAAGGGATCGACACCTGGCTCGACAGCAGAATAAAAACCATTTTTTATTCATGAAAAAATCTTGACTCCGCCGCCTTCCGGACAGATAAATAAGAAAAGAACACACGGAGTTTTTCTCAATGTCGGACACGCCTAAACTTTATCTTAACAAAGCTCAGTTGAACGCGGAACTGAACCGCTGCCTCAACTGTAAAAACCAACCCTGCATGACGGCCTGCCCCGTCAACTGCAATCCTCACGAATTTATCCGTCACGCCCTGGAAGGCAATTTTGATCAGGCGGTCGAAGCCATTACCCGCACCAACCCCATGGGACAAACCTGCGGACTAATCTGCCCTGACAAATTTTGCATGGCGGCCTGCACCAGACAACGGATAGATTTTGCCGTCAACATCCCAAAAGTTCAGGCAACGATTTTGGAAAATTACCGCCGGCAAACCGATATCCGGCTGCCTCCGGAAAACGGTAAACAAATTGCGGTTGTCGGTGCCGGACCGGCCGGAATGGCCGCCGCGGCAGAACTGATAAAACTGGGATACCGCATCACCGTTTATGAAGCGGCGGCTCAAATCGGAGGCGCCTTAAACCTGATTCCCGACAGCCGTCTTCCTCATGACGTGATAGAAAAAGACTGGAGTTTTATCTTTAACCCTGAGCGTGTCGCCTTGAGCCTCAACACGCGGATCGACAATGTCGAAAAACTTCTTGAAAAAGGTTTTTCCGGTGTGATTGCCGCCGAAGGAGAACCGCACTGCGCCGTTCTAAACATTCCCGGAGAAGAGCTTGTCCTTCCGTACACGGAATACCTTGCCGCACCCGAAAAATACCGCACAGAAAAACCCGTGGCCGTCATCGGCGGCGGTGCCGTGGCCGTGGACTGCGCTGTTACCGCCAAAAACAACGGCAGCGCGCAGGTTAAAATGTTTGTCCGCCGCCAGCTCTCGGATATGCGGATTACCCGCGGAGAACTTGACGAACTGTTGCGCAGCCGCATAGACATCACCCCCATGACCAGCCCCGTCGAAGTCCGAAAGGACAACCGGGGCCTGTCTCTGCGCACCGTACACAATTGCTTTATCAACGACAAACTTTCCCCGCTTCCCGATTCGCAAACCACATACACCGGATTTGCCTGCATCATCAAAGCCGCCGGAAGCTTTGCCGACAAGAATGTCGATTCGGAACAAATCTTCTATGCCGGCGACTGCAAACACGGCGGTTCGACGATTGTTGAAGCCATTGCTTCCGGCCGCAGTGCCGCCCACATGCTGCACAGAAACGTTTCTTCAAAAATTTAACACTTGACTCTTTTAATATATAGTTTTTATACTATATATAAAGAATGACAGATATGAAAGGAAAATCACATGAACAAAGCCAAAAGCGTCAAGGAATTTGTCGAACGTATTGATGCCACCAAAAAAGTCAATCCCAAAGATCTCTCTTCCGACCAGGATCTGACCATCGGCATCATGAACCTGATCAGCATTGAAGAACATCTTGTTTTCTCCGGCGCCAAAACCGGCAAGACATCTTTCTACGATTTGATAGAGGAAATCCGCGACACCCGCAAAGCGCTGATGCAAAAAGTCATTCCCGAATATGAAGGAGAAGTCTGGTGCATTTCCAAACATCTGCTGGCTTCTTCCATGCGCCTGATGGAAGTGGGAACCAAACAGCAGTCTCTCGGCAACAAACAGGCCGCTTACGACCTGTTTAACAAGGCTTACGACCTGTACTGCCTGTTTTGGGGACTGAACATGAACATGCTTAATATTGCGGATGTCAAATGGGTGGAAGACAAAATGGAAGACGTCAAAAAACTTTCAGCCAAAGTTGAAGCCGTTTCTCAACCTGCCGAAACGCCGGTTGCTTCCTCCGAAGGAAAAGGCGGCGCCCTGGCAAAAATGAAAGCTTTTGTCCGCAAAGCCGTGGACTGCTGCATAGAATAAGGATAAAGCCATGAAAAAATTCTTATACGCCTTGTTTTTGATACTCGGCTTCACGACGGCTTGCAGCGCCGATTCTCAATCGGATATCCAACCCGGAAAAATTTATATGTTTTATTCCAACAGTTGTCCGCACTGTCATGATGCTCTGCAATACATTAACCGCAAATACCCGGATTTAAATTTGACCATGATTAATGTCGCCAACCCGGGAGGTTATCAGCTGTTGATAAAATGCGCCCGGAAATTTAATCTCGGACAAAGCGTCGGCACGCCGTTGTTTTGCGCGGACAACCGCCATCTGATGGGATGGTCGCCCGCTGCCGAAAGAGAATTTGATCAGCTGGCAAAACCTTATCTGAAAAAATAACCGCCATGACCAAGACCGAAGCACTGCCGCCGGAAACCATGAAAAAAGCCGTCAAGGGAATATTGTCGATTGCGCATCCCCTGCGGCTGCGCATTTTGGAGTTTATCGACGTCAACGGTTCGTCTTCGGTCTCGGCCATAACCAAAGCGCTGGAAGAAGAGCAGGTCATCATCTCCCAAAATCTGAAAAAGCTGCGCGACGCGGGACTTGTCAAAACCGAGCGGCGCGGCCTTTTTATATATTACAATATCTATGAAGAATACCCGGCCAGCATCTTTGTCTGCATCCGCAAACTGTTCGGCTATATGACCAACAATTTCTATTTTCTGGCAGACGGGTACAAAGCTATTCTGCCCAAGGATTACACCACCATGGTTGCCAACCAGATTAAGCTTTTTGCCAACTATGACAAGATGCGCATTCTGGAATATCTGACCTTAAAGGGCGAAAGCAACGTATCCGACATTGTCCGCGCGACTCAAAGCGCCCAGTTGAAAGTGTCTCAATACTTAAAACGCCTCAGAGACGACGGTTTTGTCACCTGTCGCCGTGACGGACGTTTTATATTTTACAGCATTACCGCCGGAGTTCACAAAACGGCCATTGAGTGTATTCACAAACGTTACGACAATCTTGCGGATAAATCCATGTTTTAACTTTTCTGCCCGCATTGTCCGCAGTTGGAGCAGCCGTTGCAAATCAGCCTGCTTCCGCAGGTTTCGCAGCGTTTTGACCAATAAGGCCGATAAACATCTGATTCACCGAACAAATCTCTCTGAGCCAAGTTTTGCAATTTAAAATCTATTTTCCGCCCTTCGTGTTGAAGTCCGGATTTCCAGGCCATTTTGCTCTGCAACGCCTTATCGGGCAAATGATAAGTTTTTCCGTCTTTAACAAAACGGGTTCCCGTTTCGATAAAACAAAAACGGACGTCTGCCCCGACACATTCGTCATACAGCTTTTTTACCCAACGATACTCCAGCGGCCGCGAACCGTCATAATTTTCTCCGCCGGCAATAACCTGCTCAATCTGCCCGCCGGTAAGATATTTTCCGATGCTTACCTCTCCGATGAACGGCGCCGCCATAATACCTTTGTGTTTAAACGGCAACTCCAGCAACAGCGGAATCCTCTCGTCGGCGCGCCGTTGATTTTCACAGGTAACGTTAAAAAAGACATTTTCCCAACCGTCATTCCAATTTTCAGGCAAACAACTTCTGACCCGCTCGGGACGCTTGGTTAACAGAAAAAACACCACATCAGGCCGCTGTGCGATAATCCGCCAGGCATCAGGCCGCCACCGGTCAGCTTCCTCCAGAAAAAAATCAGACGTCATGCACACGCGCAACTGCTCTCCGCTTTTGACTTTATAACGGCCGTTTTTATCTTTCTGCAACGGGTAATCAAAATTGTTTTTGACTTTATAAATCAAATCCCCCTGTTGATTGCGCCGACGATCCAGAAAATACATATAACAGTTCTGACAGCCTTCACTTTTTTTCAGACAACCGTGCCAGGGATTCCAAATATCGTGCATTTCCGCCCTTTCCGGAGATTTATGATAAGGAACGAAAAAAGCCTTAGTTTCCTAAGGCTTTCAAGATGGTAGCGGGTGAGGGATTCGAACCCACGACACAAGGATTATGATTCCTCCGCTCTACCGACTGAGCTAACCCGCCGCAAAAAATTCTGGATATTTAATAATCGCAAACAATCTTATTGTCAACTAAATTTTTTCGCAATCTTCAAAAATCGTCTTTTCTCGGCAGACATTTTTCCGCAACGGTCTTAAATAAGTTTTTTCAAATATTATATAGCTCGCAGATACCCAACAAAATACGGAAAACAAAAATGAAACGTCTTATATTTCAAACGTTTTGCGCAATTCTGCTCCTGTCAGAAAGCTGTACGTCCGTTCTGGCCGCAGACAATCGGGGCTGGCGGGCAAATTTTCGGAAAATAGCGCTGGACATCAGTTCTACGGAAGTTTCCAATGCGCAATATTATCAGGATTCGCCGAATACACAACTGAGCTCCGACAGCGAAACCGTCTTCAAAGGCGTTTTTGACTTTGTTCTGGAATACGGCACGCCAAACAGCCAGTGGAACAACAGCCTGCTGATGGAATACGGCAAAACCCGCCTCCGGCCGGTTGACGGACAAAACACCTCCAACGAAAATACCGACAAAATTCTGCTCACTTCGGACTACAGCCGCAAATTATGGCGATACCGCGACATGGATTTGGGGCCTTTTGCCAGTCTCGGCTACCAAACCGAATTCACGGCCAATGAAGACGCCCCGCGCAATAAAGTCTTCCGAGCCCAAAGCGGCCTCAAACTGTTTAACGGAAAATATCTCCGGGAACTGTATTTTGCCGCTGTCGGAGAAGCCGACCTGACTTATGCCGAAACCAATTATAAATCGGCTTACGAAATAGGCATCCGTGCCGAATATCCTCTTCGCGACGGTGTTAAATTTCAGTTGGAAAGCTACTTCCGCGATTATCTCACCTACAGCCGCTACATCGGAACCGATTTTCGTTATGAATTCAACCTCACCTCCCGCATGGAAGTCAAAATCAAAGACGAATTCGGCCTGGCTCCGTTTATAAGTTATTTTCAAGCTCAATCGCGACAGGTTGACAAATCCGGCAGCAACTTTATGATTGGTTTATCATTATCTTACTCACACATTTTCAATTTATAGGAAACACGCAATGACCGAAATCTTTTTTCTGGAATATCCTCCCTGCAGCACCTGTCAAAAAGCCCGCCGCTGGCTGGAGGCAAATCAGGTTAAATTTACGGCGCGCCATATTGTCAAAGAACGTCCCGCGGCCGATGAACTTCGCCGTTGGCACAAGCTCAGCGGCCTGCCGCTCAAAAAATTCTTCAACACCAGCGGCCTGGTTTACAAATCTCTTAATCTGAAAAACCGACTGCCGGATATGTCCGAAACGGAACAATACGAAATTCTGGCTTCCGACGGCATGTTGGTCAAACGTCCGTTGCTGATAACCACCAAAGGCGTCATCCCCGGGTTCAACCCGGACGCTTGGAGCAAACTTCTCGGCCTCGCTTGAAAATCAGACCGAGCACAATATATAATTTTTTAGTTTTCACCCCAAAAAAAGGCCAAATCATGAACACATCCTGCTTCAGAGAACTGATTGCCAAACGCCGTTCAATATACAATCTGGATAAACTGCCGGCCGACGGCTTCGAAAAGATTACTCCGATTATCACCGATTGCCTGCGGCAGTGCCCGTCCGCTTTTAATGCGCAGCCGGGACGCATTGTCCTGCTTTATAATGAAAATTCCGGACAATTGTGGGACATCGTTCGTCAGGCGGTCAAACCGCTGACTCCGCCGGAACGCTGGACGCAGACATCCGCAAAAATCGATTCGTTTGCGGCCGGAAGCGGAACCGTTTTATTTTTTAACGACGCCGCCGTCACGGCCAAACTTCAAAAAGACTTTCCGCTTTATGCCAACAAATTTCCCCTTTGGGCGGAACAATCCGCCGGCATGCTGCAATACATGGTCTGGACCGCGCTGGCCGAAGCTGGCGTCGGGGCTTCTCTGCAGCACTACAATCCGCTGATAGACGATGCAGTCCGTCAACGGTGGCAGATTCCCGAAAACTGGGAACTTCTGGCTCAAATGCCGTTCGGAACCGTTAAAGCGCCGGCCGGAGAAAAAGACTTTCTCCCCATTGAAGGCCGGTTAAAAATCTTTGTTTAAAATCAAATCGGTAATTACTAATCCTTAACCTTTATTTTATATAAATATTTGTGTCTTAGAATAGATTTTTATAAAATAAAGGATTAAAAACATGGAAATTGCTGATGCTTTGGGTAGCGCCAATCTCATCATGGGAATGGATCCGAAATTGGTTTCCATTATCATTGTGACTGTGGCCTATCTGATTATTTTCACGGAAAAGGTAAATCGGGCTATTATTGCGCTGCTCGGCGCCGCGGCCATGATTTTGACCGGCATTCTGACCCAGAAACAGGCTCTGACCGGAATTGACTTCAACACGCTGGCCCTCCTGATTGGTATGATGATTATCGTTGCCATTACCGAAAAATCTGGACTGTTTCAATTTGTCGCCGTCTGGGGAGCAAAAAAAGTCAAGGCCAACCCACGCGGCCTGCTGATAGTTCTTGCGGCGGTGACCGCAACTTTCTCTGGATTTCTGGATAACGTAACGACGGTCTTGCTCATCGTCCCCGTCACCTTCCAGATTACCAAAAAACTTAACGTCACACCCTACCCCTATCTGCTGATTGAAATTTTTGCTTCCAACCTCGGCGGTACGGCAACCCTTATCGGCGATCCTCCCAACATCTTAATCGGGTCGTCGCTTGATTTGACCTTTATGGACTTTGTCATCCATTTGACGCCGGTTGTCATTGTGGCGATGATTCTGTTGATTATGGCCTTTGACTTCTTCTGGAAGAAAAAACTGATCACCACCGAAAAGGCCCGTCAGTCGGTTATGTTAATGGATGAAAAGGAATGTATCCAGAATCGTTCGCTGCTGATTAAATCCCTGTTTGTTTTGGCCGTTGTCATTGTCAGCTTCATTTTTGCAAGAGAATTGTATTTGGACAACGGCACGATTGCCCTGACCGGAGCGGCTCTGCTTCTGTTGTTTTATACCTTCAACGACAAAGGACATGAACGGGAAGATAAAGTTTCGGAAATTTTTAACATGGTAGACTGGACGACCATTTTCTTCTTTATCGGCTTGTTCGTCATCGTCTACGGACTGGAAGTCACCGGCGTTCTTTCCCTTCTGGGACAGAAGTTTATTGCGCTGACCGATGGCAGCGTCCACAAAATGACTTACCTCATCTTGTGGAGTTCGGCTCTGTTGTCCAGTGCAATCGACAATATTCCATTTGTCGCCACCATGATTCCGATGATTAAATCCATGGAGGAAGCCATCGGCGGCCGTGAAGTCATGATGCCTGTCTGGTGGGCTCTGTCTTTGGGAGCCTGCTTTGGCGGCAACGGAACCTTAATCGGCGCTTCGGCCAACGTTGTCGTGGCCGGAATGGCGGCCCGCAACGGCGAGCACATCCACTTCATGAAATTTTTGTTGTGGTCCGTGCCGGTTATGCTGGTCAGCGTTTTGGTCGCCACCGTGTTCTTATATTTTGAATACACCTACGCCGGTTAAAGCCGAACACCCTCGGGACGCCCCGGAATATTCCGGGGTGTCCTTTTATTTCCACACAGACAAGCTTTTATCCTTGCTTTTTTATCCGGGATATGCAGATAATAGGGCACTTAAACTTCGTTTATTCAGAGGAAAAAATGGAAAATCTTTTTACCGCCCCGCATTTTGTATTATCGGCCCCCTGGATGTGGACCTCGTTCGGCGTCATTGTTCTGGTCTTGTTGTATCTGGACTTGTTTGTCTTTCATCGTCATGCGGAAGAACCCAAATTAAGCGGCACTCTGGCTGCCTGTATTTTTTACATCGCCATCGCGCTGCTGTTCGGTATTTTTGTAATTTATGAACGCGGCATGGAAACCGGCATGCTTTATTACACCGGCTTTTTGGTTGAAAAAAGTTTGTCGCTTGACAACATTTTTATCATTTCGGTTATATTCAGCAGTCTGAAAATCGAACGAAAATACCAACACCGCGTTTTGTTCTGGGGTATTCTCGGCGCCATCGTCATGCGCGGTATCTTAATCGGCGTCGGCGATGCGCTGATTGTCAACTTCCACTGGGTGCTTTATATCTTCTCGGCATTTTTGATTTACACCGGTATCAAAATGGCCGTCCACAAAGAAAGCAACGAAAGCAGCATCCAAGACAGCCGCCTTTACAAAGTTCTCAGCAAATACTTCCACGTCACCAAAGAAATCCGCGGCGAACATTTCTTTGTCAAAGAAAACGGCCGGCATTACATTACGCCGCTGTTCTTTGCCCTGATGATTATCGAAACGATGGACGTCATCTTTGCGTTGGACAGCATTCCCGCCATTTTTCTGATTACGCAGGATGTCTTTGTGGTTTACACCAGCAACATCTTCGCCATTTTGGGGCTGAGAGCGCTGTATTTTCTGCTGGCGGCAGCGGTCAACAGTTTCAGATATCTCAAGCCGGCGCTGTCAATCATTCTGATTTTCATCGGCTGCAAAATTTTCCTGCCTTACATAGGCATAAAACTGGAAGCCTCGCATTCGCTGATAATCACCTTCACGATTATCGCAGGCGGCATAATTCTGTCGTTGATAAAACCGCAGAAAACGGCCTGACAATTTCTTTCCCGGAGCCCTCAAACAGGCTCCGGGAAAATTTTATGGCCTTATGCACATAAATTGTCAGGAAGTGCTTGCTTTTCAAGCTTTCTTATCTTATAACAGGCTTTATAAGTTAACTTACGGAGAATCCCGCCCATGAAAGGCATCATTCTGGCCGGCGGAAGCGGCAGCCGCCTCTATCCGCTGACGGAAACCACCAGCAAACAGCTGCTTCCGGTTTACGACAAGCCGATGATTTACTATCCGCTGTCTACCCTGATGCTGTTTGGCATTCGTGAAATTCTGATTATTTCCACCCCGCAGGACACCCCGAATATAGAAAAGTTTTTTGGCAACGGGTCAAAACTCGGTCTGTCAATCAGTTACAAAATTCAAAATGCGCCGAACGGCATTGCCGAAGCCTTTTTGCTGGGCGAAGACTTTATCGGCCGGGATGACGTCTGCCTGATTTTGGGTGACAATATCTTTTACATGGGCGGCCAGCTGGAAAATTTTCGTAAAGAAGTGGCCGAGAATCCCGGCGGCGTTATTTTCGGCTACCACGTTTCCGACCCGGAGCGTTTTGGCGTCGTTGAATTTGATAAAAATCACAAGGCCGTTTCCATTGAGGAAAAACCGCTTAAACCCAAATCAAACTATGCCGTCGTCGGATTGTATTTCTATAAATCGGATGTCGTGGAAAAAGCCAAAAAACTTAAGCCGTCCGCCCGCGGAGAGCTGGAAATTACCGACCTCAACAAAGCCTATCTTGAGGAAGGCCGGTTGAAAGTCGTCACCATGAAACGCGGCAACGCCTGGCTTGACGCCGGAACCCCGCAGTCGCTTTTGGATTCTTCCAATTTTATCGAAATCATCGAAATGCGGCAGGGACTAAAAATCGCCTGTATTGAAGAAATTGCCTATCGCCGCGGCTTTATAAACGACAAACAAATGCTCAACATTATCAATTCGCTGAAAGACGGCATTACCTACAAAAAATATTTGCAGTCTGTTTTTGAGGAATATCATGAAGATTATTGAAACCGCCATAAAAGACGTTTTTATTATAGAACCGCAGATTTTCCGCGACAACCGCGGCTACTTTTTCGAAAGCTGGAATCAGGCTGAATTTGCCAAGGCGGGTCTGAACTATAACTTTATTCAGGACAACCAGTCCCAATCGGTTTACGGCACCGTCCGCGGCCTACATTTCCAAAAAGGCGAACATTCCCAGGCCAAACTGGTTCGCGTTCTGGAGGGAACCGTTCTGGATATTGCCGTTGACCTGCGTCCGAAATCACCGACTTTCGGCCGGCATGTGGCAATCGAACTTTCGGCGGAAAACAATCTTCAGCTCCTGATTCCCAGACAGTTCGCTCACGGTTTTGCCGTCCTGAGCCCCTCAGCTACTTTTGCCTACAAATGCGACAATATATACAACAAAGCCTCGGAAGGCGGCATCCGTTTTGACGACCCGGAAATTGACATCGACTGGAAAATCAAAAAAGAAGATGTCATCCTTTCTGAAAAAGATAAAGCTTTGCCGTTTTTGAAAGACTGCCCATGTTTTTAATCACCGGCGCCGACGGACAATTAGGACAAGAACTCAGACTGCTGCTCAAAGACAAAGCAGTCTGCGCCGGACATCGGGATTTGGATATCGCCGATGCGGCGACCGTCAGAAATTTCATGACCGCGCAAAAATTTGACGCCGTTATCAACTGCGCAGCCTACACTGCCGTTGACAAAGCTGAAACGGACGCCGAAACGGCCCGCCGCGTTAACGTTGAAGGACCGCGCAACCTAGCCGCCTGCGGTCTGCCGTTGATTCACATTTCCACGGACTACGTGTTTGACGGACGCGGCGGACGCCCCTACCATGAAGATGACAAAACCAATCCTCTGCAAATTTACGGAAAAACCAAACGCGACGGAGAGCTTGCCGTATTGCAAACTGCAGAAACGGCGGTAATCATTCGCACCTCATGGCTTTATTCGGAATTTGGAAGCAACTTCGTCAAAACCATGCGCCGACTGGGCAGCGAAAAAGAAAACCTCAACGTGGTGTTTGATCAAACCGGAACCCCGACTTATGCTGCCGATTTGGCTGCGGCCATTATCGCCGTTTTGCCTCAAATCGTTCCCGGCCGTCGTGAAATCTATCATTATTCCAACGAAGGTGTTTGCTCATGGTACGACTTTGCCCGGGAAATCATGCGCCTTTCCGACCTAAAATGCCGGGTTGCCCCGATTGAAAGCAAAGATTATCCGACACCGGCAGCCCGTCCGTCTTATTCTGTCCTCAACAAGTCCAAAATCAAACATGATTTCGGATTAAACATTAACCACTGGCAGGAGAGCTTGCAACAATGTCTGAAAAAACTGTCTTAGTCACCGGCGGTGCCGGTTTTATCGGCTCCAACTTTGTTCCCTATTTTGTGGAAAAATATCCCCGGTACCATATCCTCAATCTGGACAAACTGACTTACGCCGCCAATCTTGACAACCTCTCCGAATGCGCCGGTAAAAACAATTATACTTTTGTCAAAGGCGATATTTGTGACACGGCTCTGGTGGAAGACCTGTTCAAAAAATACGACATCCGCGGTGTTATCCATTTTGCGGCCGAAAGCCATGTTGACAATTCCATCACCGGTCCCCGGGCTTTTATTGAAACCAATCTGGTCGGCACCTTCACCCTGTTGGACGCTGCCCGCAATTACTGGATGGAAGCGCCCGGCCATCCCAAACCCGGGTACGAAAACTGCCGTTTCCACCATATTTCCACGGACGAGGTTTACGGGACTCTGGGGGCCGAAGGCTTTTTCACGGAAAACACACCTTATGCGCCCAACTCACCCTACTCGGCTTCCAAAGCCGGATCGGACATGCTGGTGCGGGCCTATTGCCACACTTACGGTATGAATGTCACGGTATCCAATTGCTCAAATAATTACGGTCCCAAGCAGCATCCGGAAAAACTAATCCCCAAAATCATTTCAAACGCCCTCGGCGGTCGGCCGATTCCGATTTACGGCAACGGACAAAACGTGCGTGACTGGCTGTATGTGCTTGACCACTGCAAGGCAATCGACCTGATTTATCATCGGGGCCGCAGCGGCGAAACTTATAACATCGGCGGACACAACGAAAAAAACAATCTCGAAATCGTTGATGCCATCTGCACCATTCTTGACGCCAAAGCGCCGCGCACCGACGGACTGTCTTATAAACAGCAGATAACCTTTGTGGCCGACCGCCCCGGGCACGATCTCCGCTATGCCATCGACGCCGCCAAACTGACCAACGAGCTTGGCTGGAAAGCTGACGAAAATTTTGCTTCGGGAATTATCAAAACCGTCGACTGGTATCTTAACAAATTTTCACGCAAGGTTGCCTGACCATGTCCCCCAAAATTACCGTCCTGATGCCGACTTATAAAGGCGCCCGTTACCTCAGAGAAACGATTGATTCCGTTTTGGCGCAGACTTTTCGGGATTTTGAACTGCTGATAATCAACGATTGCTCGCCGGATAATACCGACGAAATCATCGCGTCTTATCGCGATTCTCGTATTCGTTATGTCAAAAACCAAAAAAATCTGGGCATCTCTGGAAGCTCAAATTACGGTTTTTCGATTGCCGAAGGAAAATACATTGCCCGTCAGGATCACGATGACATTTCCGCCCCCTCCCGGCTGGAGAAACAATTTAACTACCTGGAACAGCATCCCGAAACCGGCGTGGTCGGCACCGGATTTAAAGTTTTCGGAAGCAAGCGGAAAACCGTCGTCTATCCCGAAAACGACGCGGAAATCAAAGCCCTTCTTCTTTTCAAAATGCCGCTGGCCCACCAAACATCCATGATGCGTAAAGAAGCCTTTTTGAAAAACAATCTCAAATATGATGAAAGCTATGCCTCTTCCAATGACCGCAAACTTTGGATTGACGCCATGGATTTTATGCAATTTCACAATCTTCAGGAACCTCTGCTGAAATACCGGATGTACAAAGGCATGACTTCCGTCACCAAACGAGATCGGGTTCTGGAAGAAGGAAGGCGGCTTCGGGAAATTCTGTATAAAAAACTCGGGCTGAAACCAAGTGCGGAACAAAAAGACATTATCAACACCTACCTCATGCAGGGACGCTCGCACATCAAAAACAAAGAAGTTGTTGTTGCCATAGAAGAAATTCTGCGTGATTTTCTCAAGGCCAATCACAAAACAAAAGTTTTTGACGAACAGGCATTTGAAAAAGTTTGCGGAGAATATTTTTTCAAACGTTGTCTTAACTACAGCTTTTACGGACACCGCAGCATCAAAGACTTCTACCGGACAAGCCCGTTGGCAGCTTTTTCGGATGGAATCAAACCGACGTCTGTTGCCGCTTTTCAAATCCTGAACCTTTTGTTCCCCAAAGCCTGAAACAGATAACACAAAAAAAGCCGTCGTTCGCAAACGGCGGCTTTTATACGTCAGCTCGTCCTCTTACACTTTAGGTTTCTTCAGCGCGGCCGCTTTTTTCACAGGAGCCTTCTTCACGGCAGATTTTACAGACGGCTTCTTAACAGCAGACTTTCCGGCCGCCGGTGCTTTTTTAACCGCCGCCTTTTTCCGCGCTTTGACGACCGACTTAACAGCCGCCGTTTTATCCTCCGCCGGATGCAGCTTCGGTTCAATTCTGGCCGAAACGGCGGGAGTCTGCTCTTTCTGCTTGTTCCCTGTGACATAAACAATATTAAAGCAAACAAAAACAAACATAAACAAATTAGTCAGCACAACGTTGCTTATCGGACAACAAAACAAATAATTAACAAGCAAATACGGCGCATAAACCAGAACGGCGACCGTCAGCCATTGCTTATACGGGCGATCCGTATAAGTCTTCAGCGTTTTCCAGGTAATTTTCCTGTTCATCACAATCAACGGCAGAACAATGTTAAACCGGGCCAGATAGACCATGCCGACAAAAACATTCACAACCAGCGCCAGAACCAGGGCCGTATGAAGACTAAACCAAAATCCCAGAATATAGGCAAACAAAAGAACCGGTATTGTTGCAAAAATCAATCCCAGCGCAATCTGTGTAAACATATAAATAAACAACGTTTTAAAACAAATAAACGGGTTAACCCGTCCCGTATTCAACAAACGCCGATAAATTGCAATGTCGGTGGCCGCGCTGATTAACGGCAGAAAGAAAGCTGTCAGGGCAATAAAATAGGCAATCCCTTTGCCGTTGCCGTCACTCCCCCGAAAATACATTTCCAACGCGGACAAAACCAACAAAGGCAGCGCATACAAAAGGATAACCGGAAAATTTTTACCATAAGCTTTATAAGAAGCGGAAATCATATTCAACATGGCCTTTTCCCTCTTTGCAAAGAATGTTTTTTCAAAAATCAGTATTTATGATAAGCACAATCACGCAAATTGTCAAAAACAAAATAACATGTTGTCCCCGCCGTCCGTTTCGCACAGTCCCCCTCCGGACATCAAAACCGTCAGACTAGACTTTCGGCCACTAAAAAAAAGCACGTCGGCAATTACATTATAGACAATCATCATTTTGCAACCGTGTTTTACAAAAAAGAGGTCAGCATGAAATACGCCAAAGCCATTCTTGCCGGAGGCAACTTCTGGGACATGCAGAACACATTTATCCGCATTTCCGGGATTGTTTCCATTCAGGCCGGATACACCGGCGGCCGCGTTCCCAACCCGACGTATATGGAGGTGGCCGGAGGACGCAGCGGCCACGCCGAAGCGATTGAGCTGGTGTTCAATCCGGAACAAATCAGTTATGAACAAATCCTCGACATTTTTTTCAGCGCCCATAATCCGGCATCTTTAAACCGCCAGGGACCGGACATCGGGCCACAATACCGCTCGGCCGTTTTTTATTTTGACAACACCCAAAAACAAATCGCGTTAAAAAAAATCGCTTTTCTCAACGCTTCAAAAAAATTCGCCGGCCCCGTCGTAACCGAAGTCAACCCCGCCGGTCCCTTTTATCCGGCGGCGCCTTACCATCAGCATCGCCAGCTGCACCGCGGAGAAACTTCTTGCCGTTTAAGCTGAGATGTTTTACCATAATTTTACCTTTCTAAATGATAATAAGTTCAAATGTCATATAAGGGTAAAAAAGAATGGATTCTGCCATATGCCTGCATAATGCTACGGTGTTGACCGGATTTTCGGCTATGCCGCGTTGTGCTGTCTATATCAAAAACGACAAAATAGCCGACGTCTATAACGAAACCCGTTTTCGCCAGAAAAAATTCGGCCCCAAAGTCAAAATCATTGATGTCAAAGGCGCTTATATCGCCCCCGGATTTATTGACACCCATATTCACGGCATTCACGGATTCAGTGCCGACGACGCCGATGCGGCCTCTGTTCTCGGCATGTCCGAACATTTGAGCCGCTACGGCGTAACCTCGTTTATCCCGACAATTTCGGCCTCCCCCGAAGCAGACCTCATGCCGAAAATAAAAGCCGTCCTTAAAGCCATGGGCAAAGAAAAAGGGGCCCATATTCTGGGAATGCACCTGGAAGGTCCGTTTTTATCGCCGGAACGCATCGGCGGTCAAATTCAGGAAGGAATTTCTCCCGCAGACGTTTCCTATATGCGCCGTATCTGGAAAACCGCCCGCGGAAAAATCATCAACATGACAGTGGCGCCCGAACTTCCCGGCATGCGGGAACTGGCGCTTTACTGCATTGAAAAAGGCATCGTTCTCCAAGCCGGGCACACCAACGCCACTTATGAACAAATGGTTGAAGGCATGCAGGTAAACATTATGCATGTAACCCACATGTTCAACGCCATGCGCCCGCTTCACCACCGCGAACCGGGCGTTGTCGGCGCAGCATTGATTCATCCCGAAATATCCTGTGAAATCATCGGTGACGGCGTCCATGTCAACCCGCACCTGATTCAACTGCTGATGAAAAGCAAACCGCTCAGCCAGCTGGTTTTGATTACCGATTCGCTTAAACCGGCCAAAACGGATTTAAAAGATTATCCGGATATTTATTTTGATCAATGCTTCCACCGCAAATCCGACGACGTCATCATCGGCTCGGCCATTACCATGCTGGACGGCGTCAAGAATCTTGTATCTTACGGAATTCCGGCGGAAAAAGTCATCCGCATGGCCGCCGCCAATCCGGCCCGGATTATGAAACAGAACGGCAAGGGACTGATTATCCCCGGATATGACGCCGACCTTGTCGTCCTTAGTCCGAAATACAAAGTTTTGTACACAATTATCAACGGGCAAATTCACTACCAGGAGAAAAACGATGAGACTGATAATAAAACCGACCTATGACGACTGCTCCCTATGGGCCGCCAACTATGTTGCTTACAAAATTAAAAACTTCCGTCCTACGGCAAAAAAACCCTTCGTCCTCGGCCTGCCGACAGGTTCCTCTCCGATGGGAATGTACCGGGAATTGATAAAAATGTATCGGGAAGGCAAGCTTTCGTTTGAAAACGTCGTCACTTTCGGGATGGACGAATACGTCGGACTGGACGCGTCCCACCCTCAAAGTTATCACCACTATATGCAGGAAAATTTCTTTAAGCATATCAATATTCCCAAAGCCAACATCCACATTCCGAACGGCATGACAAAAGACTTTACGGCAGAATGTAATCATTATGAACACCTGATCAAGCAATACGGAAAAGTCCATTTGTTTGTCGGCGGCGTCGGTGAAGACGGACATATTGCTTTCAACGAACCCGGCTCATCATTAAGCTCCCGTACCCGCATTAAAACGCTGACGCACAGCACGATTAAAGCCAATTCGCGTTTTTTTGAAAATGATGTCAGCAAAGTTCCCACCCGTGCCATCACCGTCGGCGTCGGAACCATTATGGACGCCGATGAAGTCATGATTTTAGCTACCGGCTCCAAAAAAGCCAAAGCGCTGCATCAGGCTGTCGAAGGAAGCATTAACCACCTGTGGACCATAAGCGTACTTCAAATGCACCAGCACGGCATTATTGTCTGCGACGATGAGGCAACCGCAGAACTGCAGCCGGAAACAATCCGTTATTTCAAAGAAGTGGAAGACGGTAAATTTTCAAAATAATATTTCATCCGAAAAAAACGCGGTAAAAAAACCGCGTTTTTTTTTGCCATAGCCAAGCCTAAATCAATCAGCCCCCGTACCTAATTTTTTTAAATTGGAGATAATCGTTTCGGCGGCAGATTGCGATTCCTCGCTGATTCCGACAGCCTGCAAAGCCAGTTTTTTCAGACAGGTATTAACCAGTTCGTCCGCGGTCTCTTTTATACCCTGTGCAAACAAAGTTCCGGCCCGGAATTTGGCGTTTGCTTCATCCATCATACAGGCGCGCATTTTAGCTTTGGCCGAAGCATTTGTGCCAACCTCGATATAATTGCCGGAACATCCGCCCAACAGAATAACGGCAGTCATAACACCTAAAACAGATTTTTTCATAGCAGTCCCTCCGTAATTAACCGTCTTTTACTTTTTAAAGCGGTTACCGGACTATGTCAAACACTATTCTCGGGCAGTTTTGCCTTTTTCATAAAAAAACCGGGAAATTTCCCGGTTTTTTTATAAAGTTCAAGACAATTTTCCTGCCCTTTTGAGAAGGGCTTCAATCCGCCGGCCAATGACCTGTGCCGGAATATCGGCCCGAATACGCCAATCTTTCATATGACATACTCCTTCATAAAGCTGTCGATGATCGCATTGATAGCGAAAACACAACTCCTCGGCCTGATCCTGCGACAACATTGCGGCAGTGTTTGCAATAACCTCGTCGGTTGCTGTCCACAACCCCGTCCGCTGCGTCCACCATTGCCACAAAGCGTTTCCTTTCAGACGAAAAACCTGAACCTGTTCTTCCTGCCGGACAGACTTAAAATCTGTCTTTCCCGGAACCACAGCATCAGTCCCGACGCCGCTGCGTTTTGCCAAAGGAACCCGACTTTCGGCCGAAACCTCAGATTGAACGGCCTCAGGCTCCTTTTCAGAGTTCTTCTCCGCCTCAGACTGATTTCTAACTCCGCAGCCAAAAAAGAATTTTACACCGCGACGAATTTTGGGAATCCGGCAAAATGTCACAATTCCTAATACAACTATGACACAAACAATAATGTAAAACATAAATAAAATAATTAAAGGTTAATAATTGTTGTTGAATGACACCGTTTATCACTTTTCCCTCTTTTTGTCCAGCAAAAAGTTGCCCAGAGAAACGGTCCGGAATATTCACATTTTTAGGCATTTATCAGCTTTTTTTATGGATTTAAAAAAAATAAAGTGCTATAAAACGCGCATAGAAATACAGAAAGATTCTATTTAAAACGAACGCCGGCAGATCAGGCATAAAACAGTCTGATTTGCCGGCTTTTTTTGTGTTAACTTTAACTAAGGATAAAATATGTCAGAAGTTAAAATGAAAATGATGGACGGTAACGAAGCCGCTGCTTCCGTTGCCCACCGCATGAACGAAGTCTGCGTTATTTACCCGATTACCCCGTCGTCGCCGATGGGAGAATGGGCGGATGCGTGGTCTGCCGCCAAACAGAAAAACCTCTGGGGCGTTATTCCCGAAGTTCAGGAAATGCAGTCGGAAGCCGGAGCGGCCGGCGCCTGCCACGGATCAATCCAGGCCGGTTCCTTAACCACGACCTTCACGGCTTCTCAGGGCTTGCT
>CASFLC010000143.1 GCA_949295475.1 uncultured Pseudomonadota bacterium | reverse complement strand
TGGTCAGCTGGCGGGATATCCGCAGGTCATGAAGCTGCTGCGCCAGTGTGCGGCGGGCTTCCGACAGATTTTTCATTGCGCTTTTATTTGACATTTTGTAACTCCATAATTTGTTTTGATTAAAACAAAACCGCCTTGACTAAAAGTTAAGGCGGGGAGTTCACAACTGTTCACGAACAGTCCGGGTTCTTCGACATGCAGGCATGCTTATTCCCCCGGCTCCCCAGCTAAGGAGTTGTTCGTTTCGTGAAGGAGCTGTGACACTCCGCCGTCCGCTCTCCGGACGACGGGATTATGATATAAGATGAAAATGATTTTGCAATATAAAAATAAGATTTTGCATGCAAGAAAGTTGACTGGGGCAGCAGAGCGTTCCGTTTGGGGCGGAAGCGAATCAGATTAATTTGTCAACTTCTTGCAGGTATTCGTTTTTTTCGTAAAAATGCTTGAGGTAGTTGCGGCCGGTGCGGTCAAGTTCCTCATCTTTGATGATGGACTGATTATTATCGTAAACGCCGACCTTGTCAGAGTTTTCGGAAGCCTGATACTCTGCCGGCGTTTCGTTTCCGGTTTCGTCCATGGCCTCAATGCTGTTGGCAACATAAGCAACCGACGGGGTGATGTCTTTTTGCTTTTCCTGACGGGGTTTTTGATAAAAAGGGGTATGGTGTTCCGGGTTAGATTCGTCACGAATCAAGACATTGTTATTGGTGTCAATAACTTCAACAAACTGCTCATTTTGGCTGCCCGTTCCGTAATTTTTTTCAATCTTGACGGAAGGGGATGAGCTGCTTACTCTTCTGGCAGGGGCAATACTCATGTGGATTCTCCATCTAAAAATCAGCTTCAATTCTTTTAGCTGTTTCTTATTATAGCATACAATAATTTAAAATGCCATAGTTATTTGATTTACTGTGAAAAAAATCCCCGAAAAGATGTTTTTTCCGGGGAAGGGGATTATTTGGGAAGCTTTTTGTTGAAATATTCCTTGATTTTCGGCAGGTATTCTTTGCTTTTTTCAATAAGTTGCAGTCTGATTTTGTTAAGGTCAATGATGCCGAACAGCGCGGCAATGACAATGGCAATCAATATCCAGGTTAACATTTGTTTTTCTCCTTGTTTTCAGATTGGGGGTGATTTAACCGTTCCAAGACGGCCGTGGCGTCATATTCTTCCTTATAAGGCGGTACGGAACCGATTAAGGACATATAACGGGCGCGATCTTCTTTGGAACAGCGTTGTTTATTTCGGTTGGAAATAATATTTTTGATTTTTTCGTATCTGTCAAGCGCCTGAGCCGAAAGCGGCGGGCAAACTGCGGCGAGTTCTTCAAGTTCGTCTTCTTTGCCCATGGCGTAGCAGACGCAGTCGCAGCCTGCGGTTATTGAGGCGAGGGCTTTTTCGCCTGTTGAACCTTTCAGGGCATGCATGTCAAGCGCGTCTGATATTAACAATCCTTCAAATCCGATGGCGCCGCGGATGATTTTGTCAATGGCCGTTTTGCTCTGCGTAACCGGGTGCCGGTCATCAACGACGGGAATGACAATGTGGGCGGTCATTCCTGCCGGTGTCTGATTGTTCATCTGAAACGGGTAAAAGTCGTTTTGTAATTCATTCCATCCGGCAGTTAATACCGGCAACTGCAGGTGCGGGTCAACGACGGCCCGTCCGTGTCCGGGAAGGTGCTTTATGCAGGGGCAGACGCCGCCGCGGATATATTCGGCAATTTCGATTTTTCCGAGTTTGGCGACGGTGTTTTTATCAGCACCGAAAGTCCGGCTGTAAATGACCGGTGAGGTTTGGGGATAAGCAACGTCCAGCACGGGGGCATAATTCCAGTTTACGCCGATTTCCCGCAAATCATCTGCAATCAGTCTGGCATGCAGAGCCGCCGCTTCTTCGGCCTGCGGGGCAGGGAGACGGCTCAACGTGATTCCCGCGGCATAGGTCGGCCATTCGGGTTCGGCCAGCCGGCGGACTCTTCCTCCCTCTTGATCAACGGCGATTAAAACATCGTCTCTGCCGACGCAGTTTTTGAAGTCGTCAATCAGCCGTTTCAGCTGGGCGCGGTTTTTGATGTTGCGTGAAAAAAGCGTCAATCCGAGCGGGTTGCTTTGAGAGAAAATTCTTTTTTCGGCATCACTCAACTGTGTTGCCCGACAAGAAACCATGGCTGCCAAGACAGGTCTTTCCATTTTGCCGTCCTATAAAAAAAGCGACAGCAGCCAACGCGAACCACTGTTCAAATAAGCCGCAAAAGGGTTAAACCCGATGCCGGCCGCATGCAGCAAAACCGGCAGAACAAAAGCTGCTGCGATAATAAACAGCGTGCCGCCGCGATAGGCGTTCAGAAATTTGATTATGTACGGATTGTCTGACCAGCCGAGCAAAATTTTTGAACCGTCCAGCGGCGGGACGGGCAGTGCGTTGAATACCGCCAGTACGATGTTGAATATCATCAGGTTAATCAGAAAAAGGCTTAAGTGCCCTCCCGTCGGGAGCAGTTTCAGCGTAAACGCGCACAAAACGGCAAGCAGCAGGTTGGCCGCAATACCCGCCGCGGCTACAAAAATCACGTCGCGACGGGGATGGCGTAGGGCCGCATAGTCCACCGGCACGGGTTTTGCCCAGCCGAACAGAAATCCGGCATGGGATACAAGCAGCAAAACCGGCAAAACAATTGTTCCGAAAATATCTATGTGCCGGAGCGGGTTTAAGGACAGACGGCCGTGTCTCTTGGCGGTATCGTCTCCGCACCAGCAGGCAACCCAGCCATGCGCAACTTCGTGAATGACAATGGCTATGACTATCGGAATAAACTGGATCAGAATACCCGTTAACATGGCGTGCCGCTTATTTTTGTTTGACCAGGCAGGAACCGCCGCGCGCTTTGATGTCTCCGCAGAGTTTGTCCGCATCGCTGCGGTCGGCGAAGGCGCCGGCTTTTAAGCGGTAGAACGTCCCTTTGGCGCCAAGGTCCGCCTCTTCAATTTCATGCGGGAGCCCCTGCAGCACTGTATATTTTTTGCTGAGCTTCGTCCATGATTTTTCAACGGCGGAACGATTGGCCGAAGAAATCAGCTGAACCTGCCAACTTCCGGCAACGGCGCTTTGAGGAACTGTTTCGGGAATTTTAACAACGACTTTTATCGGTTCGTCTTTTTTTGGGGCAGGCGCTGCGGCGGCCGCAGGTGCGGGAGCCGGTTCTGCTTTGGAGGCGGGCAAAGGCTGCGCAGCCTGACTCAACGGTTTAACGGGGGCTTCTTTGGCCTCCGGGGCAGGCACGACTTTGGGCGCCTCGGCAACTTTGATAATTTCCTGTGCCTGAGCAACGGTTTTGTCGCTGGACTTTATCTGCTCGGTAACGTCAACGATTTTGACATTTTGTTCTTCTGCGGGCGCAACAGCCGGAAGTTTCGGTTCTTCGGGAGGCGGCAGAAGGTTTTCTACGGCAGGAGGTGTGTTGTCTTTCTTTTCGATAATATCATAAACTGATTTGTCCTGATTGAGGATTTCCATGCCTCCGGGTTCAACAGGCTGAACCTTGACGGCGGTTTGAGGCCGGCGGATGACGGGAACATCCGCCTCTGCGTCGGTCTTGTAGCGCGGCGACAGAATGAACCAGCCGACGACGGCTGCCAGCGCAATTCCGGAAACCGTTCCGATGAAGACGTTTTTGGAGCGATTAATTTCGTTTTTGCGCTCTTCAAAATTGACCATCGGTTCGTTGTTTAATTTTTGGCGGGCTTCTTCAAAAAAATCTTCGTCTTCACGATTGTTGTCGGAAAAATCAGAAAACATCGGTATGCTCCTTGCAAGGTATTTGTTTGTAATTTAAGGTAAATCTTAAATTAAAAACATTTATAATAACTTAACAAATTTTAAAATCTGGTGCGGGCGTCATAAAGTTTTTGGTGTTCTTCTATGGTCATCATGTCAGTCATGTTTGCGATGTAGGTACAGACGATTTCCGCCAGTTCCGAGGCATCGCATTTGCCGGCCAGCCGCCGGCGTTCCTCCATGGGCAGAAGTTTTGGATCAGACATAAACGCAGCAAACAGTTCTTCGACAATTTTTTGCGATTTCATGTCCATGCGCGCCACGTTGGTATGGGTATAAAAATGTTTTTTCAGAAAATTGTGCAGCTGCCTGATGCGCCGGTGCATTTCTGTCGAGAAGTCCACCAGAAAATCCTTGTGGGCGCGAACGTCGGCATTGGTTTCGATTTGGTGCTTTTTTAGATTGGCGCGGCTGTTTTCCAAGATGTCAAAAATCATGTCGGCAATCATTTTGCGGGTGACGGCGTAAATACGCAGATTGTCGTCCGCTTCCGGGTGACGCCGGTCAAAATTTGCTATAATGTCATTGACAAAGGGAAGTTCCCGCAGCTCGTCAATCGTAAAAAATCCGGCGCGAAACCCGTCGTCAATATCGTGGTTGTTGTAAGCAATGTCATCGGCAAATGAGGCAACCTGGGATTCCAGCGACGAAAAAGATTTTAAATCGAGGTCGAAACCACGATTGAATTCTTTGAGGTATTTGTCGGTAATTTTTTTAATAGGACCGTTGTGTTTGACCGTTCCTTCAAGCGTTTCCCACGAGAGATTCAGACCGGGAAATTCGGGATAATGAATTTCCAGCCTGGTCATGATTTTGAGAGAGTTGATATTGTGGTCAAAACCGCCGAATTTTTTCATGGCGCGGTTTAATCCTCTTTCCCCGGCATGGCCGAACGGCGGGTGACCCAAATCGTGCGCCAGGGCGATGGCTTCGCCGAGTTCTTCGTTGAGCCTCAGACTTTTGCACAAGGTGCGGGTTATTTGCGCAACCTCAATACTGTGAGTGAGGCGGGTGCGGTAATTTTTTCCTTCGTGATAGGCAAAAACCTGGGTTTTGCCGTCAAGCCGGCGAAAAGCCGAGGAATGCACCAGCCGGTCTCGGTCGCGCTGGAAGGGCGAGCGAATGTCAAGCCCGAGATCGGGATACTGCCGGCCGCGGCTTTCGGAAGGGAGAGATGCATAACTTGCCAGATCCATGTCATTTTTCACTTTCAATAAGGATATTTTTAGACTATTGTATAAGAAATTTTGATAATAAAGGGTTAATAATGCTGATTGCCACATATAATGTTAATTCCGTCAATGCCCGGATTGAAAATCTGAGCGCCTGGCTGAAACGCGAACAGCCCGACGCGGTGCTGCTGCAGGAGATTAAAACAGAATTTAACGGCTTTCCTTTTTTTGAACTGCGAAGTTTGGGGTACGATGCCAAAATTCTCGGACAGAAAAGTTATAACGGCGTGGCTGTCGTCAGCCGCCACAAAATGCGAACGATTCAGGAGAATCTTCCGGGGTTTGACGACGAACAGGCGCGGTATCTGGAGGTGGCCGCAGAAATCAACGGCCGGGAAATGCGGCTGGCGTCGGTTTATCTGCCAAACGGCAATCCGCCGTACAACAATCCCGACGATGACAGCCGCTATGCCTATAAGCTGCGTTGGATGGAAGCTTTTTACCGGCATGCGGCCGACCTTCTGGAATTGAGAATTCCGGTGGTTATCGGCGGCGATTTTAATGTTATTATGACAGAGCGCGACGTTTATGATCCGGAAGCTTTTCGCAGCAACGCCCTGTTTCGTCCGGAAGTCAGAAGGCAGCTGCGGGCCTTTGGTTATCTGGGGTATTATGACGCGTTTCGGACGCTGCATCCCGGAGAGGCGGGGTATACGTTTTGGGATTATACCGGCGGGGCTTTGCAAAATGACCAGGGGATGAGGATTGATTATTTGTGGCTGTCGCCGGATGCTGCCGATATGTTGAAAAGCTGCGTCGTCGACAAAACGCCGCGACTGGCGGCAAAACCTTCGGATCACACCGTGTTGAAGGCTGTTTTGGAATAAATGGGAAGAAAGAGCTCGACAGATAAATCCGCTTCGGTCAGGATTATGAAAATTACCGGCGTCAATGATGACGGCGATTTGCTGGGGCAGTGTTTTCTGGCTTCGGGAAAACTGGATGCATTCCGCTATCAGATAATTGAAAACCGGCGGATTAAGCCGCCTTTGCAGGAAGGTGACGAAGTGCTAACGAAGCTGGTCGGCCGGACGGCGAAAGTTGTTGCCCGGACGGTTATGGCAAATGTTCAAAAAGAAAAAATTTACGGCATTGTTGCGCGTCGCGGCGGCGATTACCATCTGCTTCCTTCCGAGAAAAACAGCCGCACAACGTATGTTCTGACACATCATGTCAAAATCAGGGAAGGCGATTTTGTCAGTGCGGTTCCGGACGGCGAGAAACATTCCAGACGCGCTGCGGTTGTTCAAAACTTCGGTCCGTTTGATTTGAACAAGGCAACGGAGGTTTTGATTCTGGATAAATATGCCATTCCGCATGGCTGGAGTGCCTCTCTTGCTGCCGAGGCCGAGAGACTGCCGGTTTTTGACGGAAGCATTCGGGAGGATTTGACGGCGGTTCCCCTGGTGACCATCGACGGGGACGATTCAATGGATTTTGACGATGCGGTCTGGGCCGAAAAAACGCCGGCGGGGTTTCGGATGATTGTTGCAATTGCCGATGTCGCTTTTTATGTCCGCGACGGGAGCGGTCTTGACCGTGAGGCTTATCGCCGCGGCAATTCCGTTTATTTGCCGAATACGGTGGTGCCGATGCTGCCGGAAAGACTCAGCAACCGTTTGTGCTCTCTGCAGCCGCAAAAACTCCGGGCGGCAATCGCGGCGGTTATTGACATTGATTGTAACGGGAAAATGCTGGGATATGATTTCCGGCGCGCGGTTATCAGATCGGCGGCGCGGCTGACCTATAAAGAAGTGCAGGCGGCGTTGGACGGCGAACGTTCCGAGAATATTCAGCCGGTTTTCAAATCGACGGTGCTGCCGGTATATGAGGCGTATCTGGCGTTGGATAAAGCCCGCCGCCGGCGCGGCGCTCTGGAATTGGACGTGCCGGAGGTTAAAATCAAAACCGGAAAAAACGGTGAAATACTGGCTGTAGAACGGCGGGAAACTCTGACGGCGCATAAAATTATCGAGGAATTTATGATTGCGGCCAATGTGGCGGCCGCTTTGGCCTTGAAAAAATCAAAGCTGCCGGTGATGTACCGGGTGCATGACAGGCCGCCGGCGGACAAGCTTGAAAATCTTAAGCCGCTGCTTGAAGATTTGGGGCTAAACCTTCCCGATGTGCCGGCTTTAAAGCCGCAGCACTTTAACCGGTTGTCTGATAAGTGCGTCCGGGCGGGGATAAATGTCGATGTTACAGATTTAATCTTGCGAATGCAGGCTCAGGCGCAGTATTCGCCGCATAATATCGGTCATTTCGGACTTGGGCTGAAGGATTATGTTCATTTTACTTCGCCCATCCGGCGGTATGCCGATTTGCTGATTCACCGGGCGCTGATTACGGCACTGGAGCTTCCGGACGGCGGCGGTTTGATTCGTGGACATGTTTCTGTCGGACAGTGGGAAGATATCGGCGTGCATTTGTGCGAAACCGAGCGGCGGGCTACCGAGGCCGAGAGGGATATAACGGCACGCATGATGTCGGCTTATTTGCTGCCGGCGGTCGGGCAGGTGATGAATGGCGTCGTGTCCGGCGTTTCCGCGGCAGGTGTCTTTGTCCGGCTTGAG
>CASFLC010000142.1 GCA_949295475.1 uncultured Pseudomonadota bacterium | reverse complement strand
GCCCCTGCGGCGGGTTTTTTTATGGTCTGGTACGACTAGATCGAACCAGCGAAGCTGGTTTGGAGTCGTTAGTTGGCGATGTCCGGAGCAATTCCCCGGCTTTAGCCCGGAATTGTTCCGAGACAGAGGCTTACGAGACGAAAGGGGCCCAACTCAAAAAAATTGACAATTATGTTTTGTATTCAAAAGAGTTGGGAATATCCATCCCAGCCACACCCACCATAAAAAAACCTGCCCCTGCGGCGGGTTTTTTTATGGTCTGGTACGACTAGATCGAACCAGTGAAGCTGGTTTGGAGTCGTTAGTTGGCGATGTCCGGAGCAATTCCCCGGGAATTTGGGTTGCCGGTCCAAAATCTTGTTGCCAAGGTCGTTTGAACTCTTTATTATTTCCGCAGGAATAAAGGGATATAAAAATGAAAATCGGCGTATTTGATTCGGGTTTGGGCGGCTTGGTCATTACCAGAACTTTTATAAAAGCATTGCCTGAATATGATTACGTTTATTACGGAGATACAGCCAACCTGCCGTACGGAGACAAAACTTCCGGACAAATTCTGGCTCACACTCTGGAGGCTGTTAAATACCTTATCAGCAAAAAATGCGCTTTGATAATCATTGCCTGCAATACGGCCACGTCGGTTTCCCTGCGGTATATTCAGCAGCGGTTTATTCCGCAGTATGCGCCGGATGTCAAAGTGCTGGGCGTTGTGATACCGACGGTCGAGGAAGCTGCCGCCGGAATTTCCAAAGTCGGCGTAATTGCCACTAATGCCACGATTCGTTCGCATATCTATCAAGAAGAACTTCATAAAATAAAACCGGATCTGCAAATTCAGGAGATTGCCGCGCCGGAACTGGTTCCCGCTCTGGAGAGCAACAATTTTGCCGATGCGGAAAAATATGTGGAAGAATATATGTCCCGGTTCACGAACATTGAGGCGCTGATTCTCGGTTGTACGCACTACCCCTTGCTTAAAGACTGTTTTCGGCGGCTGGTCAAAGAAAATGTCCGGGTCATTTCTCAAGACGAATTTATGGGAAAAAAACTGAAAGATTACCTGGAGCGTCATTGGGAAATAGACATTACCCTGAGCCGCCGCGCCGAATATCGTTTTTTTGTCAGCGAGATGAATGACCATTACCAAAAAGTGGCGGCCGGTTTGTTTCCCGGAATTAGGATTGAACGGAGAGAATAGGCAGATGAAAATAAAATTATGCCCTTTGCAGGCAGAAGAACCGGAAGAAGTCTATCTGATGTTTCAGGAAATTCCGGCGGAAGAAGACGGATTTGAAAATCCCGCGCATGGATTGAGCCGCGAAGAATTTTCTGATTTTTGTCGCCGTCATGTCGGATACAGCCGGGGTGAAAATCTGAAACCCGGATATGTGCCGGATACTTATTTTTTGCTTTGGATAGACGGGTATCTTGTCGGTTTTACCAAAATGCGCCATTATCTGAACGATTTTCTGCTCAACCACGGCGGACATATCGGCTATGGCATTCGCCCTTCCTGTCGGGGAAAGGGATACGGCAACGTTATTTTGGCCGAGGTCCTGAAAAAGGCAAGGACAATAGGAATAGAAAGAGCCTTGCTGACGATTCGTGATTACAATATCCGCTCCCGCAAAGTCTGCGAATTTAATGGCGGAAAACTTGACAAAATCGTTCCGCAGAAAAAATGGGGCGAGTGTTTTTATTGGATAGATTTATAACGCGAAATAGCTTAAACGTTCGGATTCCTTATTTATTATTGAAAAGCATAATAAAATATGCTATATTAATAATATATAATAGGTAGTAGCCAAATGATGAGTGACAAGGAAAATAATAAAAAACTTTTATCCCGAGCTTTTGATATTATCAAAAGCTATCGTGGGAATAACTATGCTGACGTCACCGATGAAATACGTGCTGAATTTTGCCAAATTATGGCTGAATTACCAAAAGAAGACAAGATGAGTTTGTTCTTGGAACTTCAAAATGCTCCGGATAGTAAAAACCTTGCCATGGTATCTACAAAATTAAATGAAAAAAATGGATTTGATTTAAAAGAGCATTTAGGAGCGTTAATTGATAGGCTTGATTTCTCTACCGCAAAAAAAAATGAGATGAAAAGGCGATGCTTTACCGAAAATAATCAGCCGGTATTCACACACATGCATTATGGCTATATGACGCAACGTTTGTATGCCATGTCATCTTCTTATCCCAAAGACAGTCCAGAACAGATTGAGGGTGAGAAAAAAATTAGACGATTGATTAATGATTTTATGGGAAACAATTCGTCTACATCTCAGCTATTGCGTGATATATTAAAAAAATTTGAGTTGAATATTGAAATTAGCAAAAGTGATGTCGTTAATGGTCGAGCGGATGTTTATAATGGTAAAATAATTTTAAACATTACCGACAAGGCTATTGAAAGAATAGATTTGTTACCTGGACTTTTGGGGCACGAACTTGCACATGTGATAGATTATGCTGCTCGTCCTAACAAATATTTGGGACACATGGCGGCAGAAGAGAATTTTGCGGACTTGTGCGGACAATTAATAACAGAGAAAGCGGGATATGACAGTCGTCCGTGGGGAAGGTATATAAAAGAAATTCAAGAGAAAGAAGAAAAAGAAAGAGGAAAAGAGCGTTTTGATGAAAAAAAAGATATGAAAGCTCTGGGAAAATATAGATACGATACAATAATCAATAGCGAATCAGACGAAACGCGACTGGGAAAGGATTTTGCCGAAAAGATAAATAAAAATATTTCAGAATATATGGCAGTTCGCAACCGGATAAGAGCCGATTCTAAATATGATGATCCGGATCCTGAAAAGGCAAGGCTAAACAGGGCGTTGGCTTCAACGAGAAAAATTTTTAATGAAATTGCCGAAAAATTGCAATTTAGCGAACAGGAAATAGGTATGTTTCCTAAAAATAAATATTGTTTAATGGGAATAATGAAACAACTTAAAGAACAAGAAGAAAACATGCCAATGAACATTATTCCCAAAAATGCAAAAACATTGCAAAGTAATGCAGAATTTATCAAATTTTGCTTAAAAAATAATGAATTGAAAAAATACGTCAAAATTACAGAAGATATTGATGAAGAAAAAAATCTAAAACCGGGAAGTTTGTTCATTATGACTAATATAGATAAAAAAGAAAACTATAATGAACAAAAAGCAGAAGATTTAAGCGGAGATAATCATGCGAACATTATAATAGGCCGCTCCGCAGAAAATGGGAAGGTATTACTTTCAGCCTTCAGTGAAGAAAGAATAGGCTACCAACCCAAAACATTTAAAAAAGGGTACATAATAGATATTCCGGAATATTTGAAAGATTACAAAGAAAAGAACCTATTATACAGCCGAAATGCCAATAGCAAAAATTTTAACAAAATTTAAAAAATCTGAAAAAGTCTAGAGGCGCTTCCTCAAGCTATGCGTTCAAATTCCTGTTTCAGGTCGCGCTCAAACATTTTGCGGATTGTCGGCTTGATGTCGGCTTTTTCGTAAATCACCTGATAAAGAGCCTGACAGATAGGCATATCCAGACCGGCCTTGTCAGCAATGATTTTGACCGCTTTCAACGTCGGGACGCCTTCCGCCAGTTTTCCGAAATCCTCTCCGCGGGCAAATTTCTCGCCGAAAGTGCGGTTATGACTATGTTTGGAAAACAACGTTGCCTCATAGTCTCCCAGGTGGGCCAACCCGTAAGCCGACTGCGGTTTTCCGCCGAAATACTGAATAAAACGTCCGACTTCAATCGGTGCCCGCGCCATCAGGGCTCCCTTCAGTCCGTACCATTCCAGACCGTCCAGAATACCGGCGGCCAGACCGATAACATTCTTAAGAGCGGCGCCGATTTGATTGCCGATTAAATCAGAACCGTAATAAAAACGGATTAACTCACTTTGCAAAGATTTAATCAGAAAATCTTTGGTGGCTTCTTCATCGGAATCAATAACCGCACAGGACGGCACTTTTTTCATATAATCCTGCACATGTCCGGGTCCGGCCAGAATGGCAACGTGGATATTCTGTTTGACTTCTTCTTTCATGATGCTGTGCATGGTTTTGGCACTTGGTTCTTCCAGCCCCTTCATGGCCAGCAGAAAAGTTTTGCCGTCCAGATTATAACCGGCCAATTCCTTGCACAAACCGCGAAAATACTGACAGCCGATGGAGATAATGAGCAAATCGTTTTTGAGAACATCGGCAAGGTTGTCATGCAAAAACATGTTGTCAGACAAAGTCAGATAGGCGTTTTTGCGGGTGTCTCGGAGTTCGATAAAATTGGGCGAAGTGGGGATATCATACATATCCACGTCAAAGCCGCAGTAATTAGCGGCATACCATCCCAAAAAGGTACCCCAGCGGCCGCAGCCGATTAAAGACATTTTTTTCATGAAAAAACCCCGTTGAAATTACAAATAATAACTTATCTGTATCGTATAACCCCTTCTTTGTCAAGCCGTAGGCGATATACAAATTCTGCAAAAAAGCTCAGAGCGCGCCTTTCTTTGCTCTCTGACGAGTAACGATTGCACCGATGTGATCAAATTCTTCAAAAGAGTGATAAGCATAGTCAAGACTCTTTTTGTCGCAGTCATAAAAAACCTGATTTGCCAACGACTGAATGGCTCCGTCAATTCGTTTAAACGCGGCATTGTAATCGGCGTTGAAATTGTTTTTGGTTCGTTTTTTGACAATATCATGATAGGCGGCAATAACTTTAGCTGTCTCGTCAGCCGAATTGGCGTATCCTTTTTCTTCAAAGTCACGCATAATCCGTGCCGTCGTCTGATAAAAGCACTTATTGGTCAAGATACTTTTTTGCTTTTGGTTATTACTATCAATTATCATTTTCAGAAATCCATAGCTCCAATTAACACGACATCTAGCACAAAATAATTCAAAAAGCAAGAGGCTTTGGCCGCTTGTAAACCATATATAATATAGCTAAATTAGTTTAACAGATTGTTAATTAAAAATAGGGCACTATAGCGAAGAAAGATGCAATATTGAAAAGGAGAAAACAATGTTCAAAAAACTATGTTTGTTGCTGGTGGGACTGACCGGACTGACGGCGGCCGCTCATGCCGAAGAAACGATTAAACGGTTGCCGGTTCCGGCTAAAGAAGGCGGCATGCCGCTGATGGAAGCGATAACCGGGCGAAAAACCACGCGTGAATTCAGTGCCAAGGCAATTGACGACCAGACCCTGAGCGATATTCTCTATGCCGCCTGGGGAATTTCGCATGACGGCAAGCATACCATTCCGACATCTCAAAACAAGCAGAATTTGAACGTGTATGTTGTCGATGCCGGAGGTGTTTGGCTGTACGATCCGGCCCAAAATCAATTGAAACAGGTTAAGACGGAAGATATCCGTCCGTTGTTTGCAACGCAGGATTTTATGAAAGATGCACCGCTGACGCTTGTTTTTACCGGAACTGACGCCGAAAATTCGCCGCTGCATGCCGGATCGGCCTATCAGAACGTCGGACTTTATGCGGCTTCCCGCGGATTGAACAACGTTGTCCGGGCTTATTTTGACCATAAGGCGGTTGCAAAGGCCATGGGGCTGGCAGAGGATGAAGTTATCGTTTCCCAGACCGTCGGCTGGCCGTATATGTAACAAAACGGCAAAACAGCCGCCGGAAAGCGGCTGTTTTTTTTGAAAAAATAAAGCAACATCTTGAAAAAAACGGCTTTCTCCATATATCAAAAACAATCAAAAAGGAGAAAACCTATGATTTCATCAGGAAAATTGACGGTTGATACGGCCGCTTTCGTCCGCCGGACCGAAAACAGCGGAAGCAAACCCCTGTACGAACAGACACCGGAGCAGGCCCGCCAGATATTGCGTGATGTCCAAAATGTTCCGGTTAAGATGTTTCCCGCTGCGGTGGATGATATGGAACTTCCGGCTGGAAACGGACAAAAAATCAGGGTACGCGTCGTCCGTCCCCGGGAAAAAGAAGATAAAATTTTGCCGGTGATTTTTTATATTCACGGCGGCGGCTGGATAATGGGAGACAGGCAGACTCATGAGCGGCTGATTCGCGAATTGGCGGCCAAAACGGAAGCCGCGGTTGTTTTTCCTGAATATACTCCGGCGCCGGATGCCGTTTATCCGACACAGATAAATCAGTTGTTTGCGGTTTTGCAATACATTGTTAAAGAAGCCGCAAATTTTAAGTTTGATACCGGACGGCTGGTCGTCGCCGGCGACAGTGTCGGCGGAAACATGGCAACGGTTATGGCATTGATGGCCAAAGAAAACAACGGTCCGAAAATCATTTTTCAGCTTTTGCTCTACCCGGTTGCCAATGCGGATTTTAATACGGAGTCATATCATTTGTTTGCCGATGGTCCGTGGCTGACCCGAAAAGCCATGCAATGGTTTTGGGAAGCTTATGCCAAAGACGAAACACAGCGTAGAGAAATTACGGCATCGCCCCTTTTAACGGAGGTCGAACATTTGGAAGGGATGCCGCCGGCTTTGATTATAACGGCCGAAAACGATGTTTTGCGTGACGAGGGAGAAGCTTACGCCCGCAAACTGATACAGGCCGGCGTCGAAGTCTCATCGGTCCGGATTAATCATACCATTCACGATTTTATGATGCTTAATCCGCTGGCCGCATCCAAACCGACCAGAACCGCGGTCAGTCTGGCTGTTGGCGTTTTGCGCCGGCTGTTTCAAAAGAAGGAAGCGTGAGGCCGAAGAAAAGTTGTCAATATTTTCCGGCCATGGCTTTATAAACATAATTTTCGTATTTAATGGTCTGATATTTTTGCTGAATCAGATTGTTTCTCAGGGAGTTTTCGCTGTAAACGGCCTCCAGATAATCTTTAAACTCAGCCTTGCCGTTATTATAGCGACTTTGATAATATTTGGTTATCTGGGTGGAATTTTGATAATTTTTCTGCGTGTTTTCAAGCATCTCCTGTGCCTTGTCATAGGCAAAGTAATAGTAAATGACTTCGTTGACCGCCTGATTCAGAGTGTCTTTAAAATCAATGGCGCTTATTTGATAATCGGTTTCAGAGATTTTGACATTATTTTTAACCCGGTTCCAGTCCAAAAAAGGCAAATCCACCGCAACGCTTCCCAAAATATATGGAAAATCAAAGGTTGTCCTCGCTTTATTGGATGATGTGCCGAGCAAACCGTTTAAGGAAATGCCCGGATACCAGTTTTTGTTTTCCGCTTCAAGGTTTTTAAAGGCCTTCTCCAGACGATATTGACTGGCCAGCAGATCGGGGCGGTTGGCCAGAACTGCCAGCGGCACGTCAAGATTAACACCGAGATTGTCTTGCTTGAGAATATTCGTATATTGAATGTTGAGAGCGTCTTCCTGACGAATGTTCAAAATGTTTTTCAGACTGGCCTCCATTTCCTTAAACTGGGTCTCCAGCTCCAGAAGCCGGTTTTGTTCGGCCAGCAGGCTTTGCTTTGATTGCAGAAATTCCAGATTGTCGACCTTTCCGTTTTTATATTTGGTTTCGGTGATATTTTGGATATTTTGATAGAGCTTGATATTTTCCTGTGTCACTGAAATTGTATTGTGCAGATATTCAAGATTAAAATACAGGTCGACCACGCTGTTAATCAGGCTCAGCCGGGCAGCATCGCGATCCATCACCGTCGCTTTGTATTCAAATTCCTGAGCGGATTTTAAATCTCTGATTTTCCCGTAAAGGTCTGCTTCGTAACTGAGTCCCGCTTCGCCGGAAAAATTGCTCGAAAAATTGTCCCCGGTGTGGATTTCCCTCTGTCCGGAAGCATTCATGTTTCCGGAAAGCGTCGGAAACAAATCCGATGTCGTCAGATTAAGGCTGTACAATTCTTTGTTGATATTCAACGCCGCTTTAAGATAATCGGGATTATTTTTCAGCGCCGTTTCGACCAGGCGGTTCAGTTCGGCGTTATTATATTGTTTCCACCAGTCGGTATTGGCCTTGTATTTTTCCCGGATATCAGCCGTATAATTCAATTCCGCCGCAACATCGGCCGGAATTTGGTTTACGGTGGCGCAGCCGGCCGCCAGAAAAATTCCGCAGAATAAAGAAATATAGGTCAGATTCTTTTTCATGTCATTCACTCGCCAAGGCGTCAATAGGGTTCAGGTTGGAAGCGTTTTTGGCCGGCATGTATCCGAAAATGATGCCGATGGCCGTTGAGCAAATCAGAGCCAGAACGATAGACGCGGTTGAAAAAATCATTCCGAAGTTTTCGGAAAATGTATTGAAGCAGAAACCGATAAACATGGACAGGGAAACGCCCATAAATCCGCCGACCAGACAAATCAGAATAGCTTCAATCAGAAACTGCTGCAAGATATCGGCCTGTTTGGCACCGATGGCCATGCGGATGCCGATTTCCTTAGTTCGTTCCGTTACCGAAACCAGCATAATGTTCATCACGCCGATGCCGCCGACAATCAGCGAAATGACGGCAATGCTGGCAATCAGCAGTTTCATGGTGTTGGTGGCGCTTTCCACGGTTTGTTTAATACTGTCGCTGTTAATCATAAAGAAGTCTTTGGCGCCGTGCAGAGATGTCAGAATATGTTCAATGCTTTCTTCCGCAACCTGAGAATTAACTTTATCAGAAATTTTAACGGTAATGGAATTGATGTCTGTGCTGCCGTTAATTTTATACATGGCCGTGGTATAGGGTATCCAGATATTCATCGAATCTGAGCCCGGTCCTGAATTATTGTCTTCTTCTGTCACACCGATGATTTTCAGCGGCTTTTTGTTAAAGATGATGATTTTGCCGACAGGATTGGGATCATTCGAAAAAACTTCTTTCAGGGTATTGTGGTCAATAACCACCACGGAAGCGATGTTGTTGACCTCGTCTTGAGTAAAAATGCGCCCTTGGGCAATTTTTTTCCCTTTAACGTCAAAATAAGTTGAACCGACGCCCTTGAGCTGCGCCGTCAGAGAAAAATTCTCATAAACCAGCGTACCGCTGGCAGAAATGTTAGGCGTTGAATTGTCAATAAAACTTTGCTGTCCGAGATAATTTGAGTCGCTGACTTTAAGCGTCTTGACTTTTCCAGAGCGCATGTCACCGAAGCCGGAGCCCGGCATAATGTCAATCGTATTGGTTCCCATGGCGTTGATTTGCGCCATGATTTTTGCCTGCGACGCGTTGCCCAGCGCAACGACCGACACCACCGAAGCAATGCCGATAATAATACCCAGCATAGTCAGCAGGGAGCGCATCTTGTTGGATAAAATGGCATGAAGAGACATGTTGAGCGATTCCGCAAAACTATATTTGAAAGTATCAAAACGGCTGCGTTTGATGTTTTTGACCTCATCTTTCAATTCATAAAAATCAGAAGCTTTTCGGGTATCAGAAACGATTTCGCCGTCTTTGATTTCGATGATTCGGCTGGCTTGCGCCGCAATATGACTGTCATGCGTCACCAGAATAATCGTATGCCCCTGGTTATGCAGACTTTTGATAATCTCCATAACCATTTCGCCGCTTTTGGAATCCAAAGCGCCGGTCGGTTCGTCCGCCAAAATAATTTCTCCGCCGTTCATCAGAGCCCGGGCAATGCTCACGCGCTGCTGCTGTCCGCCGGAAAGTTCGTTGGGTTTGTTGGCGAGTTTATTGCCCAAATCCAGATTCTTCAAAAGCTCGACGGAACGGCGGTTCCTCTCTTCTGCGCCAAGTCCCAGATAGATGGCGGGCAGCGCGGCGTTTTCACAGGCATTGAGGCTGCTCAGCAGATTATAGCGCTGAAAAATAAAGCCGAAGGTTTTACAGCGCAAATCAGCCAGCTGATCTTTTCCCATTTTGCCGACTTCCACACCGTTTATTTTGTAAGAGCCAGTAGTCGGCACGTCGAGACAGCCGATAATGTTCATCAGGGTAGATTTTCCGGAGCCGGATTGACCGATAATTGCGACAAAATCGCCTTTTTCGATGCTCAGATTAATGCCTTTCAAAACATGAACCCGGTTTTTTTCGTGTCCGAAGTACTTGTGAATATTTTTAAGCTCAATAATATTCATCGTTAAAATCTCCTCGGTCCCCGGACGCTGGAGGCTTTATCCGATATTTCCGCGGAAGACATCTGAGTGATGATAACTTCGTCATTTTCGGCCACGCCCTCTTTGACCTCAATGTTCAGGCCATCCGAAACGCCGGTAATGACGGTTTTTCTCTGCACGCCGTTGGGCGTCAGAACATCGACATATTTTTTTCCGCCGTCGTTTTTGATAGCAATGACCGGCAGCGTCAAAACGTTTTCAGCGCTTTCAACATAAATAACGTTTTGAGTCGTCATGCCGATTCTGAGACGTCCGTCTTCATTGGGAACAATCAGCCGGCCGTAATAATAAATGGCTTCGCTGGAGTCGACAACTTCTGTATACTCGTCGTTGGTCAGCAAAGTCAGTCCCGGATCAATGGATTTCAGAGTTGTTTCGAAAACATTGTCCAAATCCGCCAGAATGGAATAAGTCACTTTAACGCCGGGTTTGATATTGCCGATGTCGCCCTCCGAAATTTCAATCAGAATTTCCATTTGCGTTAAATCGGCAATCTGAACGATTGTCGGGGTGTCCATGGCGGCATTGATGGTTTGCCCCTGTTTGACGGGAATGGAAACGATTGTTCCGTCCAGAGGCGCCGTAATTTTGGTATATCCCAGGTTTGTTTCTGCCGTACTGAGAGAAATTTCCGTTTCCTTAATGGAAGATTCTAGTTCGGTAACTTTTGATTTTGCCGTTTCATAAGCCTCTTCGGCATTTTCCAGATCTTCCTCGGAAGCGGCATTGCGTTTTTTTAAGGTCTGGGTTCTTTTATATTGCTTTTCTGTAACTTTCAGAGAAATTTCGGCCGCTTTCAACTGAGCCTTGTAACTGTCCAGTCTGGCTTTGTTGATATCAACGTCGTTTTGCTGGGTGGTGGAATCGATTTCGGCAATAAGCTCGCCTTTTTTTACGGTCTGACCGATGGAAACATACAACTTTTCGATTTTGCCGGAAACCTGGGCGCCGACGGTGACCAGGTCAATGGCCCGGACTTCGCCGGTGGCATTGACAACCTTTTGCACATTCTGACGTTTTACCGGTTCCGTAATATAAATAATATCATTACCTTTGTGATAAAACAGCCAAAGACTGCCGACGCCGGTACAAATAATCAAAAGGTAAACGAGCAGTTTTTTTCTTGTTTTCAGCATATTTTTTAATTTTTCCATAACGACAACTCTGTTTTTTTATGTTTTCAAAACAGCTTCTGTTGATTAATGCTTTGTAAAATAAAGTAAAAAAAGAAACATTTTATACTTTTTTATTTTAAAACAATTAATAACAGATTAAGACTGCATATAGTTATAAACGGGATAAGCGAAAAGAATGTTCAGATTTTTTTATAAAAATAAAATTTACGGCCCAAATGCGGCATAAAACCAAACGCTGCCGCGACCAAAGCCGTTTCGATAAAATTTCTGCGTTGCGTGAACATATCTCCGCTTTTACAGTCGAAAACATGTTAAAGAGAAATTCCCGCGGAAACAATACTTACCGTTGAGTTTAATGCTTACCTCAAGGAAAGTATAACATGAAGTATAATTTTTTAACCAATAAAAAAATCTATACCGGTTGCAGTGTTGGTTAAATATCTTTAGTCCAAAGCTTTCAGTTCTGTCCAAGTTTGTTCGCACTGACTTTGAGGAACAAAAAAACTACCGCTAATAAACAATAATTCAAGATTCATATATTTTTCAAAAATATTACAGAGCTATCAAATATATTTTCTTTCGACTTTTATAGAATATTTGCCACCTTGAGAAAATATTTTTTTGTTAATAGTGTTTTGCTGTGGCAATGTGGAAAGAATTTGCTTTATTTCATCTTCTTTTCCAAAATATTTTGCTAAATCAAATTTCAAAACACATCCTTTTTTAATTAGTGGATATAATTGAAAAATTTTATCTTTTTCGTTTATCGGCACATCACAAGATACGACAACTGAACTATCAAAAGTTATATAAAAATTACTGTCTTTTCCTAATGCTGAATTACTTTTACAAAATAAACAAATTGCCCACAAACCTGTTATCAATGTTGCTGGAAGCATTATCACATCATTATTTTTTCCTACTAACATCATATTAGAGAGCCCCATATTGGGGGTTAATTGATATTTTAAAGGAATTCCTTTTCCATGATGATTACATCTAAAAATATGATAAATAATATCTGCAATATCAGGACCAAGTTCACTACCTATTTTACAATTATGTTCATCGAATAGTTGTATATTAGGATATTTTTGTGCTATCATATTCTTTGGAAAGCCGGCAAACCGTTCTAACCAATAATATTTTCTTATAAAATTCTTATATTTATTACGAGATACGGAAGTTTTATAAAGTCGTTGAGCCGTAGCCTCTATGGCAAGTGTTGCAAAATTTAAAGCTGCAACATAATCGTTTGTATTATATGCTATTATAGATCTTTCAATATTTCTCACTAATTCCATGATTATCTCTTGTCGAAGTGACTTCCCAAAAATCGGCATTGTATATAACCGCCTTAAATTTTGCATCTTCCAACATAAAACGAACTTACCATAGTCAATTCGGCAAAGTCAACTGCCCGCAAAGCCCACATTTTCGCCGGATACGAAAAAAGACGCCTTATCCAAGCGTCTTTCTAATCAAAATGGCGGTGTAGTAAATTGCGACGATATTGGGCATACTAGATTTTAGTTTCAATATCTCATCTAACTGATAGATATTTCATTCCATCATTCGTAATTCAAAACATCCCTGTTCACACCAATCGTTTGTTCTTCCTGCCGATATACATTCAGTTATACACACATGATTCATATAATCTTCAAAAAGAAACAAAGATATTAAAAATATTACGATAATTACCAATATACCAATTGTACTTTTCAAAACTATATTTCTCATTTCAATTTTCGGATCATGATATCAGTACAGAATTTTACCTGATTCCTAATTTTCGCATATTCGACGTTCTTCGGTCATCAAGCATATCCCAACAGCTTTTATTTGAATTATTATAGCCTAAGTTACTACCATAAAGATTGTTTTGCAAGTCTTTCCTGCTATCCGCAGAAATTTCTGACATCGGCATAGTTCCTTTCTTTTTGTGATAATCCCATATTTCTTTAGCGTAACCCAATCTTAAACCCCAATCACGACTTGTCGGACTTATTTTTGCCAACTGACACTGCAATAGAGGGTGATAGTAATTATCAATATTCGCACCCTGATTAGGGCCATAAGTAGTTACAAGTTTACGTCCGGTTTGTTTCATTTTTTGCAAATAATCATAAGCTATCTTAGCATCAGCTGCTAATTCGCCAATTTTATGTCCGGCGTTATATAAAGATGTAATTGGATTACGTATATTTAACGAAGATGACTTCATCTTTTCTACATTGCCTTCAATATCGGAATTGCCAAAACCATAATTATTATCCGCTGAATTGCTCCAAAAATTAGTGGTATATTGCGGATAGTTAGAAGTAATGCCCTGATTATTATAGCATTGCATCATAACATTTTCTCTTTGCTACCGTGCCATTTGATAATTCAGTTCGTCGCGAGTTGAAACCCCAGAATGATCAACACCATAGCTGTCGATTTGATTATCATTGTTATAATAACCTAAAGGCGATTTATACTTTTTCCAAATATCCATTTTTATACCCTTTTATGTTCGTTAAAACATTAAAAGGATAGCAAAAAAGAAAAAAACTTTTCAATCAGCTATAGTTAGCAACCTATCAGCTTCTGCATTCAAAAGCTTTTTTAAACTCTCGATTATTGGCTTGAACCAATTGAATTAGTTTGTTTTTCTGATTGGTTTCACAATAAGGAATTTTTATTGATTTTGTTTTATATTTCAAAAACCACAGAACAAAAGCATTTGCCGTTAATTTTTTACCGGATTTTTGATATTTTAAAAATTGCTTGTATTGGATTTGCTTAAATTCTGCTCTAAAAGGGGCATATTTTTCATCTCTGGCTTTAGCTCGTTTAACCGCTTCAACTTTCTTATCCAAAGAATATAGAGTTTGCACCAAATTTTCTTTAAGTTCAGACCAGTTTTCTCTTTCTTCAGACAAGACCATGGCCATCCAGTCTATAATTTGCTGTTT
>CASFLC010000141.1 GCA_949295475.1 uncultured Pseudomonadota bacterium | reverse complement strand
CCAGGTTTTGGCCAGCAGATAGCTGTCACCGGAAACGAGAGAAGACGGTTCCAAAGATGTGTGTGTTGGTGTTGTGCAAGAAGCAAAGTCCGCGGAACCAATCCAGCCGGCACAGATTAATCCGAAAAGAATTATTTTCTCCGCCGACTTCTTCATGGTCCTCGTCCTTTGCTGTTGAAACCGCTTCTCTATCTTCCACTATAACAAAGTTTTTACAATTAGTCAATCACAAATTAAATCCCCTGGACGAAACCAGACACCGTGCGGTTTCGTCCAGATATTTTAATCATTGATTGACAGCGGTGTAAAATTATGATAAAATCATATTATAATCTATAGTGTGGTGAGTGTTTGGGGGTGCGACAACCTTCAAATTTGTAGATTAGATTTCATTATGCCCGAACCGTGCCGTTAAACGGCCGGAAGCTTTGGGACAATCGTCTGTCTTGTCATCTCCTGTAGATTTCGTTTGCCGGTTTTAACTTTCACTATTAAGGACGACGGAAATGACGAAATCATGCAATATCTTAAAATATCTTGTTTTAACATGTTTGATGGTTATCGCTTTCCCGGCGTTATCCTACAGTCAAATACACACCACTCGGTTAGAACCGGCAGCCTCTTCTTTTTCGTTGGAGAAGGCTTATCAGGTTGCCGGAATATACTGGCTGCCCGATTATCTGAAAGACAATACGTCCCGGGACTATAACACCAATGCCGGCAACAATGATAATGGCGGCGGGGATGTTGAAAAGACCTGCGAGACCTATGGGTATGCTTCTCCGGGTTCAGTTGACCTGAATTTGTACGACTGTTCCGATTATGACATCAAACCCTTATACGGGCTGGAATGTTACACCGGTTGTATTTGCAAACCGAAATTCATTTACACCTCGTCCAACTGCAACACTTCGGCCGGATATACTTTGTCCGGTTTATCCTGCGGCGGCAAATACGAGAGCTGCGTTTGCGCGCGGGAATGTTGTTCCGACAGCATGTGCGGCAGCAACGAAGCCTGTCAAAACGGTAGCTGCGTCAGTCTTGACCCCTGCGCCGGTATCACCTGCGGGGCGAATGAAGTCTGCAGCAACGGAAGCTGCGTCTGTGCGTCGGGATACAAGTCCTGTAACGGAACATGTATTCCTAATTCCTCCTGCTGCACGGATTCAGACTGCGGCGCTGACGAGGCCTGTTCTAAAGGAAGTTGTACTTCTACTTGTTCTTATACCATAACTGCGGCTGACTGCAGTTCGGAATGCAAGAGTGCCGGGGCAGATTCCTGCGTCCGGGGCGGCACGACTTATTATGCCTCCTGCGGCGCGTCCAAATGCGGCAGCGACCAAACCTGTACCAACGGAACATGTGTAGACAACTGTAAACCGTTGAATGATGAAGAAAACTGCAAATGGGGAACCAAGAACTGTTCGGACAACTGCGGGGGTTATCGCAGCTGCTGCAAAACCGCAGCGGAATATTGCGCTGAAAACGGTTACAAATCAGGCATAGTCTGTGAAAAAGGTGAGACGACGGAAACCTGTCCGGCGGACAGTAATTACAAGAAATGCAGCGGCAACGCCTGTCCGGCTTCGCAAACCTGCACTTACGGATGCAAGACTTACAGCAGTCAAAACGGCTGCAGCGACGTCTGCACGGCCTGTTATGACGACAACTGTCACAACCGGACGGCAGTCAGCGTTCCGAACAACGCCTCCTGCTCAAGTTACTTCAGCGACTGCCCGGGCAAATGTTCGGCCTGGGCCTGCAAAAGCGGATATTCCAAAGAAAACGGCAGCTGTGTTGACACATGTACGTCTATGCTGGCAAATTACACGGTTATTCGCAATTCTGATGATTTTAACGCCGCAATGAGTTCCGGTGCATCAAATTTGGCCTTTGTCAAAAACGTTCCCGTTCCTTATGAAACGACAACGCTTAAGGGCGGGACCTGGGTCGCGGCTAATCGTATTGAAGGCTGTGAAGATTTGTACAGCGGCAGAACGACGCTTACTCTCCAAAATCTGGAAGTTACCGGCAGTACCCCGTATCTGGCCTTGGATCTGATTGTTGATGATGAGGTGAGAATCAGAGACGGACAAACTTTGGATGTGGACGGGTATTTTATTGGAAGTTACGTTTATATGTACCCGAATTCACAGTTATATGTACGACAGGGCATGGATATTTATGAGATTATCGGAGAGCCCGGCAACAGCAGCAGCGGAAATATTTTTATGTACTTAGGCGATGCCACCTCAAGTTCATATTATCACAGTGATGAAATCTCCGACAGTAAATATCGGACATTTGATATCGGCGTTGCCTCAACAAACAATGGGATGGAGGATGACTTCAGCCGAATACCGCTGGGAGTTACGATTGATTACGGTCGTCTTTATCTTCCCGAGAATCTGGCCGCAAGTATAAGCAATACCAATGACTGCAATATATACGGCGCCACTATCTATGTAAACAATGTCAACAATTGGAGCGGGACTCCCGATTTTACCTGTTTTGCCAGCGGGTCTACGATATCCAACGACACCACCAATCAACCTCTTGTGGAAGAAGGCTGTCTGTATTTTAATACCAACGGCACGGCGAACTCCCGGGGCAAATGTACAATGGGAACCTTAAGATTACGCGGTTCAACGGTTACTATAAAATAACAGTTCAATAAAAAACTCCGAAGCAACAGCTCCGGAGTTTTTTATAGCAAATCACTCGGAGATTACACTTTATACAAAGACAACAGCAGACCTTTAAGCGCATTCATAACCTCCGGGTTGCTGATTTTATTGATTGCGGTTACCATTTTTATCATATTGTTGTCTTGGAACGGATCACGCAGATTTTTCATTTCGTCCTCAAAGCTGTCAACGATTTGAGAATCTTTGAGTCTTTGATGACGGGGACTGGCCTTTTTGGTGGCCTCGTCCATATCCTGATAAAAATAGTTAAAATCCGTTTTCAGAACATTGGCAATATCCCACAACCGGCTGGCACCTACCCGGTTGCGTCCGGTTTCATATTTTTGAACCTGCTGAAAAGTCATGCCCAAAAGGCCGGCAAAGCGTTCCTGACTCAGTCCGAGCAAAATTCTTCTCAGACGAATCCGGCTGCCAACATAAACATCGACCGGATTGGGTTCGCCGTCAGCCGTCCGGCCGCGGGCAGATTTTCGTTTGCTGACCTCGGGGGCCGCCGTTTGTTCTTTTATAATTGTTTTCATCGGAAATTCCCTCTTTTTGGTTTAAGAATGGAATAAATTTTATCTGATATTCAACTATTGTCGATAGTCCCGATTTATAACAATCAATCTTTTCCTATATTCATGTTGCGGTTAATATAAACAGACAGGATTATTCCAAAGCCGGCCATTACCGAAAGGATAACCGTGCCACCGTAAGAAATCAGCGGCAGAGGAATGCCGACGACGGGAATCAATCCCAGAACCATGGCCATGTTGATGAAAACATACAGGAAAAAGTTGGTGGCCAGACCGATGGCAACCAGTTTGCCGAAATAACTGCTGCTTTTGAGCGCAAAAGAATAACTGTATGCTATAATCAAAAAGTTTACGATTACCACAAACACCGCGCCGATAAGCCCGAATTCTTCCGAAAGCATGGTAAAGATAAAGTCCGTATGCTTTTCAGGCAAAAAGTTGAGATGGCTTTGGGTCCCCTTTAAAAAACCTTTGCCAAACATACCGCCCGACCCCAATGCAATTTTTGACTGGATAATATGATAGCCGGCGCCGAGCGGATCCCTTTCCGGATTCAAAAACGTCAGAACGCGGTTTTGCTGATAATCCCGCAAAAAATGCCAGGCTATCGGCATGCAGACAATCGCGCTCAAAATGACCACGCCGAATTTCCATAACTGCACGCCAACTGCAAAAAATATGGCGCCGGCCGTAAAAATCAGCATCAACGCGGTTCCCAAATCGGGCTGCGTCATAACCAGAAAGGCCGGAAACAAAACCATCAGCGCCGGAACGATAATGCCGCGGACACTCTCTATGCTTTGCAGCGATGATGAATGAAAATAACGCGCCAAGGCCAGAACCAAAGCTATTTTCATCAACTCGGAAGGCTGCAGCTTTATAAATCCCAAGTTAATCCAACGCTGCGCACCCATACCGATATGTCCGGTTACCTCAACGATAATCAGCAATATTAAAACAAAAAAGTAAAAGACATAAGCGTACCGCATAAAAATTCGGATGTCTACCATTGCCAGAAAAAGCATTACGCCCAGCCCCAAGCCAAAACGCATCAGCTGATTCAACGCCCAAGGCTGCCAACTGCCGTTGGCCGCGGAATAAAGCATGGTGATTCCCACCGCCGCCAGAATACAGATGATAAAAATATAGCTGAAGCTCAGATTTTGAAATTTTTCCCGAATGCTGAGCGTTTGATTTTTAAAACTTGTTTCATAAAATTTATACATCTGATTTTTATTCCACCGGCTGAGAAGTTGCATCTAATTTCAGGGCTTCAAGCAGCAGTTTGCTGCCTATCGGAGCGGCAACCGTCGAACCGCCGCGTCCGTGCTCGACCAAAACGGCAACGGCATATTTGGGATTGTCGTGCGGAGCATATCCGACAAACAAAGCATGATTGCGGTATTTCCACGGCAAATCTTCCTGTTTGACAATACCGCTCTGACGCTCCTTCATAGTAATCCGGCGGACTTGCGTCGTTCCGGTTTTTCCGGCCATTTTCTGACCGTTAAAATCAAAATGCGACCAATAAGCCGTACCGCCGGGAATATTAACCACATTAAACATTCCCTGTTTGACAAGCTCTATGTTGACAGGATTGAGTTTCATCTTTTTTATCTCAGAAGCTTCTCCCGGATCAGCTTTGCGAAAAGTGGGGTGAACCTCATATCCGCCGTTGGCTATTCGGGCCGTCATGGTTGCCAATTGGATGGGCGTGGTCAAAATATATCCCTGGCCGATGCCGGAAATCAGATTTTCGCCCTGCTGCCACGGCTCTCCGAAACGCCTGAGTTTCCATTCGGTATCCGGTATCAACCCCGGTTTTTCATTCTCCAATCCGACGCCGACTTTGCTGCCCAATCCAAACGCTCTGGACATCTCGGCAATCTTGTTGATGCCAAGCTTTTGCGCCGTCTCATAAAAGAAAATATCGCAGGAATGCTGCAGCGCCTCAACCACGTTGATATACCCGTGTCCAACATTTTTCCAACAATGGAACGCATGATTGCCCAAAAACATTTTGCCGGCGCAGAATGACCTGCTTTGCGGCGAGATAACGCCGGACTCCAGGGCGGCCAGAGCCACAATCATCTTAAAAGTCGACCCGGGGGAATATTGTCCGGACAAGGCTTTGTTAATCAACGGATGACGTTCGTTTTCACTAAGCGCTTTCCATTCTTTGGAACTCAGCCCCTGCGCCATCTGGTTGGGATCATAAGACGGCGTAGAGACGAAAGCCAAAATCTCGCCGGTATTGACGTCCAACATAATGGCGGCACCGCTTTCGTCCCCAAACAAATCATAAGCTTTGGTTTGCAGTCTGGAATCTATGCTGAGTTCAACTTTTTCTCCGGGTATGCCGTCAACCTTTTCGATTTCCTTCATAACACGGCCATAAGCATTAACCTCAAGTTTTTGGTTGCCGCCTTTGCCGCGCAATTTCTTTTCAAATAATTTTTCAATGCCGGCCTTGCCGATTTTAAATCCCGGAACCTCAAGCAGCGGATCGTCCTTAACATCCGTATCGGACACGGACGACACATAACCGATGATGTGTGCCGTTTTTTCTCCAAAGGGATAATAACGGGTCAACCCTTCGTCAATAATAATCCCCGGCAAATCCGGCGCATTGAGCTGAATTTTGGCAACTTCCTCCCATGTCAGGTTATCTTTGATTTTTATCGGAACGAAACTGCGGTTTTTGCGCAGGTCTTTTTTGATTTTTTCCTCTTCAGCTTCGGTCAGCGGCATAATTTTTTTAAACGCTTCCAGTGTTGCCCCGATATCCGGTGTTTGCTCTGCAACAATCAATGCCTGAAAATTTTGGCGGTTGGTGGCCAGCTGAACACCGTGGCGGTCATAAATCACGCCGCGGGGCGGAACCAGCAAGCGCGTGGAAATACGGTTTTCATCGGCCAGCATTTTATATTTATCTGCCTGAAAAACCTGAAGATAATACAGTCTGGCGATAATGACGATAAGCAGCACGAACTTTCCCGCTCCTAAAATCAGCGAGCGTTTAATCAGAACTTTTCCCTTATCATTATCGCGATTCATCTACTCTTCGTCCTGAATTAAATGATTTTGGATATACGCCAGCAACAGCGACAGCAACGGATAGGAAGCTACCGTGACCAAATAGCTGAACATCATTATCGCCAACGGCAGAAACTGTCCGTAATAAACGGAAACGACCAGCCAGCGGGAAAGCATCGTTACCAAAGCCAATGCCGCAAATCCGTACCAGGTGACAATAAAGGGTTTGGCATTGAAAAAACGCGACGTGTTGTTTAACAAAATGTACATCAACAGCATGGACATAATGTTTGAACCGAACGGCGAGGCCGAAATAATGTCGTCAATCATTCCCAAAAAATAAACCGACCACAGATTAAATAAATCCGGACGATGCAGCATCCAAAAATAAACACAGACAATTCCGACCGACGGACGGATGTTGTTTAACAGAGAAAAATCCAGTGGCACGTATGACAACAGCAGCAGTATCAGCGATGATAAAAACGGCAGAATCCGCTGAAACAAAGATGTGATATTTTCATCTAAATCTTCGCTCATCTCAATGCGCATCCCGTAACGGCGCCTCGTCTTCTATGACACCGGACAATCCGTAATCAACCAGTTTGACGTATTCAAGCTGCTCCAAGCTGCTGAACGGTTTGACCCTGATTTCGTTTTTGTTGACGCTGACCACCCGGCCTATCGGCAAACCGGACGGGAATATTCCCGCCACACCCGAAGTAACTATTCTGTCGCCGACATTAATTTCGGCCTCCAACGGAATAAACACCATTTTGGGAAGCGTCGTGTTGTCACCGGACAAGATTCCGCGCACCCGCGTTTTTTCAACCATGACAGGTATTTTGGAGTTAATGTCGCTGATCAGAATAATCCGGGCATATACACTGCCAACGCGGTCAACACGTCCGATAACCCCTTTGTCTGATAAGGCAACCTGTCCTTTTTTGACTGACGAATCTCCCGTATAGGCAATAATGGAATGAGAAAAAGCGTCGCCTTCTTCCGCTACAACCCGGGCAGTAATGTAGCCGGCTTCGGGAGGAACGACAAAATTGAGCAAATCGGAAAGCAGTTTGTTTTCTATTTCCAATGCGCGCGCACGATCAAACAAACGATTCAGGCGCTTGTTTTCTTCCCGCAGGCGGATATTATCCTCGTGGATTTTACGCAAGTCCTGAAAATAATCATAAACTTTTGCTATCGCTTTAGCCGGAATGACCAGAACATCTATTGCGGGAGAAACAACATCCATGGCTGCGGAAGACGTTTTTTCTATCAGAAAAGTGTCCGTCTTGTTCACCAGCATTAAAACAAACGCGGATAAAAACAAAATTACCAGCGCAAATTTCTGCGCCAGTAACCGAATGTGGCTTAAATGGATAAATAAACTTCTCCGCCGTTTCATTATTTCTCCGACTATAAATGCTTCAAGGGAGACAATTCAGAACAGGGCGGCACAGACCAAACTGCGCCGCCGTTTACAGGTTAATACATTGTGGACAGGATTGAACGCAGGCGACCCATGTCATCCAAAGCACGGCCGGTACCTTTAACCACACAAGCCAACGGATCTTCGGCTATGGAAACGGGCAATCCCGTTGCATTGCGCAGAACCTGGTCCAGATTGGTCAGCAATGCGCCGCCGCCGGTGAGTACAATTCCTTTATCAACGATATCCGCCGCCAGTTCGGGCGCAGTATGTTCCAAAGCCACTTTTACAGCCTCGACAATCTGAGATACCGGTTCGCTCAGGCTTTCTGCCACCTGACGTTCGGTAATAACGATTTCTTTCGGCACGCCGTTCATTAAATCACGACCTTTAATCTCTATGGTACGGCCCTCTCCGGAATCCGGCGCGCAGGCGGAGCCAATTTCTTTCTTAATACGTTCGGCGGAACCTTCACCAACCAACAGGTTGTGATTGCGACGGATATAAGAAATAATCGCCGCATCCATTTTATCGCCGCCGACACGAACGGAACGGGCATACACAATGCCGCCTAACGACAAAACAGCCACTTCCGTGGTTCCGCCGCCGATATCGACGACCATGGATCCGGTCGGTTCGGTAACCGGCAAATCAGCGCCGATTGCCGCGGCCATCGGTTCCTCTATCAACCAAACCTT
>CASFLC010000140.1 GCA_949295475.1 uncultured Pseudomonadota bacterium | reverse complement strand
TTGACGCTTTGATAAAGCAGAATCGCCAGAATTCCTGACAGAAGCGGGCAAACAACCCAGGTGCTGACAATTTTGCCGAGTACGGCAATGTCGGTTGCTTTGGCGGCAAAAAAGTTCCAGCCGATGATGGCTCCGACAATGGCCTGAGAGGTGGAAATAGGCATGGACAGTTTGACCATCCAGTAAATGGTGAGCGCGGCAGCCATCGCTGTCATAAAGGCTCCGGGAAGAGCGTTGACCGCTCCCAGGGTTCCCAGCGTCTGCGACGCACCGCCGCCGGCAAAGACCGCGCCGAGAATGACAAATATCGAAGAAATAATTGCCGCCGTGCGGAATTTGACCATTTTGGTTCCGACCGCGGTTCCGAAAACATTTGAGGCATCGCTGGCCCCCAAAGACCATCCCAGAAACAAACCGGAGCTCAAAAACAAGAAGAAACTTAAATCCATTAAATGTCCCTCTTGATAGTGAAAATCAGCAATTCGTCAATAAAGTCTTCGGCGATGTCCGCAATGTCGGCAATGTCGTTGATGAAATTGCTGAGCTGGAGTTTGTTGGCCAACGGAATATCCGAATCGAAAATTGCGGTGCGCAGGCGTCCCGAGCTCAAATCCGACTCGTGTTCGATAAAGTAAACTTTTTGGGAGTAGTCCCTTACCGAGCTTAAATCGCGGAAAAAAGCGCGCGAGGCCTTGGCCATGTTTTCGGCGCATTCGGCGGTTTGATCGCAGAGTTCGTTGATGCGGCCGTGGTATTCCGCGGGAATCTCCGGCCGTTCAATAAAAAATTTATATGTGACCTCATCAAAATGATTGATGACTTTGTCCAGATTTTCAACCAGGTGCAGAACGTCTGCGCGCAAGTCCGGCAGCAGGTTTTGGGAATACAGCCGGTTTTCGATGTCGCGGCGCAGGTTGTCGGCATCGTGTTCTATCTGTTTAATTTGTTTGGACAGCTTGCGGTATTCGTCGCTGCGCTGTTCGGTCAGGTAAACCCGGACGGCTTTTTTAAATGTCATGGACGCGTCCAGCAGTTTGTCGTGAAACAGGTCTATTTTGTTTTCAAGCGACTTGGTTTTTGAAAACAGCGATACGGCAATGTGAAACATTCTGTCTTTTCCTCAAAAGTTTAAAGTTATCGGAATTATATAGCTGAATTTATGAAAAAAAGCTTTATCTTTCAGTCTAAAAATAACAAATAATGTTTATTTTAAGCTTGTAAATCACAATCTTATTGGCTAAATTATATTTGTTTATTAGAATTTATTTTTTTTAAGGATTTTACAAATGAATAAAATTAACGCAGTTTATGTTTCGTTGGCTGCTTTGGTTGCGGCAATCGCTGCACTGGTTATGTGCATCATCTGCTGCAGCAAAGATGCAACGGTCAATGTTGAGGAAGTTATTAATGAAAAACCGGAAATCATTATTAACGCCATGCAGAATTATGAGCAGAAAATGAGAGAAGAAGCTCAGAAAAAAGCTCAGGAAATGATTATGAGCAATATTGAAGATCTCAACAACAATCCGAATGACGGTGTTCTGGGCAATCCGGACGGAGAAATTGTGGTGGTCGAGTTCTTTGATTTTTCCTGCGGTTACTGCCACAGAATTTATCCGGTTTTGAAGAATATTATTGCCAAAAACAACGATGTTAAAATGGTCGGCAAATCTCTGACCTTTGTCGCGCCGGTTTCTCAGTATGCGGCCAAGGCTGCGCTGGCTGCCAAAGAGCAGGGCAAGTATGCCGAAGTTTACAGCGCCCTGTTTGAAATCAAAGGTCCGTTGACCGAGGCCAAGATTGATGAAGCTGCCGTTTTGGCCGGTGTCGATCTTGAGAAAATGAAAACGGACATGAATTCCGAAAAAGTCAACAAGGCTTTGCAGGATGTTGCCGATTTGGCCAGCAAGATTCAGGTTAACGGCGTTCCGACCCTGGTCGTGAACGGGAAAGTCGTTCAGACTCTTGACGAGGCCGTTATTCAGCGTGAAATCGAAGCTGCCCGCAGTAAGTAATCTGATTGCTGACAGCAAAACGGCCGGACGTTTGGTCCGGTCGTTTTTTTGTTCTTCGTGGAGAAGTGGGGATTATGGCTTGAGTTTTGTTGTCGATGTCCTTATATATAGAAAAAGCAGAAAATATTTGAGGAAATAAGGTATGAGAACAGGAAGAAATATTATTGTCTGGCTGTTGGCCATCGTTTTGCTTTCGGGCGCCATGAACATGTTTAACGGCAACGCGGAACGCGCCAATGCCGAGAAAGTGGCTTTTTCCGATTTTATGAAACATGTCGAAAACAAAAAAATTGCGGAAGTTACGATAGAAGGCGCTAATATCAGCGGACGCTATACCGACGGCAAAAGTTTTTATACTTATGCGCCGTTTGATCCGAGTATGGTGGAGATGCTGCGCAAAAATGACGTGAAGGTTACGGCTCAGCCGGAAGATAATACTTCCAGCACTTTTTGGGGTGTGTTTATTTCCTGGTTTCCGATGCTGCTTTTGGTTGGCGTGTGGATTTTCTTTATGCGGCAGGCCAATTCGGGCAATAATAAGGCAATGAGTTTTGGAAAATCGCGCGCGCGGTTGATTGAAAATACCAAAAAAGTCACTTTTGCCGATGTGGCCGGCGCGGACGAGGCCAAAGAAGAACTTGAGGAAATTATCGACTTTTTGAAAGATCCGGAAAAATTTCAACGTCTGGGCGGCAAAATTCCGAAAGGTGTTTTGATGGTCGGCCCTCCGGGAACGGGTAAAACTTTGTTGGCCAAAGCCGTTGCCGGGGAAGCCGAAGTGCCGTTTTTCTCCATTTCGGGTTCGGATTTTGTAGAGATGTTTGTCGGCGTGGGTGCCAGCCGGGTGCGCGACATGTTTGCGCAGGCCAAAAAAAATGCGCCCTGTCTGTTGTTTATTGATGAGATTGACGCAGTCGGCCGCCATCGGGGCGCCGGGCTTGGCGGCGGGAATGACGAGAGGGAACAAACCCTCAATCAGCTTTTGGTCGAGATGGACGGTTTTGAACCGAATGAAAACGTCATTCTGATTGCGGCGACGAATCGTCCCGATGTGCTGGATCCGGCTTTGCTGCGTCCGGGGCGTTTTGACCGTCAGGTGACGGTGACGAATCCGGATATAAAAGGCCGGGAAGAAATTTTGAAAGTTCACGCCAAAAATGTTCCGTTGGCAAAAGACGTCAATTTGGGGGTGGTTGCCCGCGGCACGCCGGGATTTTCCGGTGCCGATTTGGCGAATTTGGTTAACGAAGCGGCGCTGCTTGCGGCTCGCAAAAATAAAACAAAAGTGACATCCAAAGATTTTGATGATGCCAAAGACAAGGTGCTGATGGGCAGCGAGCGGCGCTCCATGGCCATGGACGATCAGGAAAAGCAGCTGACGGCGTATCATGAGGCCGGTCATGCCATTTGTTCTTTGTTTGTGGAGAGTACGGACCCGATACACAAAGCGACGATTATTCCCCGCGGACGAGCTCTGGGCATGGTTCAGCAGCTTCCGGAAAAAGATCAGTATTCTTATTCGCGGATTAAAATGTTGTCGCGTCTGATCATCATGATGGGCGGACGGGTTGCCGAGGAATTGAAGTTCGGTGCTAAAAACGTGACTTCCGGCGCTTCTTCGGATATTGCGACGGCGACGAATCTGGCTCGTTCCATGGTTACCGAATGGGGAATGAGCGAGAAACTCGGGCCAGTCTTGTATGCCGAAAATTCCGGTGAGGTCTTTTTGGGCAAGTCTGTTACTCAAAATAAAAACATGAGTGAAGATACCGCCCGGCTGGTTGATGCCGAAATCAAAAATTTGGTGATTAATGCGCATGCCGAGGCGACCAAACTTTTGCAGGAACATCAAGAAGAATGGGAGTTGCTGGCGCAGGCTTTAATTGAATACGAGACTCTTACCGGAGAAGAGATTAAGCAAGTTATCAAAGGCGAAAAAATTGATAAATCCGCGGAATCTCCTGTTCCGGAAGAGAGAAAGACTCAGTCGTCGGTTCCTGAAGTTTAAAGAAAAAGGCCGTCTGGCTGGTGGCTAATACAGATTTAGCGGAAC
>CASFLC010000139.1 GCA_949295475.1 uncultured Pseudomonadota bacterium | reverse complement strand
GGACTGCTGCTCATGTTTTTCAAGACTTCCGACAGCAAGCCCCAAACTGTTCCGCTTCGACTGAAACCCGACCAACGTTTTATCTTGATAGGCGGTATATCTTTGATTCTGCTGCTGCTCGGCAGCCTGTCCGCAAGACTGGACGATTACCTGTCCGGAGCGCCGGACTATGAAGGAAAGCCTGTTTTTTCCAAGCTGGCCGGACAAATCAACGACGTCCGGAACATAACCCTGCGCAATAACGAACAAACGCTGCATTTCACGCTTCAAGACGGCCTGTGGAAGCTCAGGGAAGCGCCGGGATTTTTGGTATATCAGGAACGCATCCGCAGCTTTCTCAGCGCACTGCTGGAAGCCTCTTATTATGAAAAAAAATCGTCTGACCTGAACAAGCTTCCCTTGTTTGGATTAACGCCTCCCGGCACTCCAGGATCCAAGGCCGTTCGCATTGAACTGTCCGACGACAAAGGGCGGCTGCTAAGCTCTTTTGACGTCGGAGACTATGACGTCGATTTGGGCAGGGGAGCCCGGGGAGCTTACATCAAATTTGACCAGCAATTTCAGGTTTGGCTGGTCAGTTTGGATTTAATTGATTTGTCGCTGAACCCCAAAGACTGGACATACAGCACCGTCTGGAATCTGCGTTTTGGCAGGCTGGCCTCCGCTCAGGGTGACGAAGACACCGACACACTTGCCAATCTGGCCAAAGTAATGCTCAATACCCGTCTTAGCAAAGCTGTCAACTTCTCGGAACTCATTCACCCGGATAAAACGTTAAAAATTGATTTTGAAGGCGGCAACCGGGTAGAAATCGGATTTTACCGCATTGACGAACAAAACTATTTACACTACAACTTTGCACTGTCGGCAAACAGTAATGCCAACCTTACCCTATTTGCCGATTACGTCAAAAACATTTTTTACGCCATAACAGATAAGGATTTGAAAAGAATTGACAATGCCCTCGTTGACAACCGAACAGACTAACCGCTTAAAAAAACGGGCTGCTGCGTCCAGCATCGGCTTGGCGGTAACGCTGATTATCATCAAAACCGCCGGTGTTTTCTACACGGCGTCTCTTTCGGTTTTATCGTCTATGGTCGACAGTCTGGCCGACTTGTTTGCCTCGTCAATAACCTTTTTTGCCGTGCGGTATTCGTCACGTCCGGCAGACGCCGAACATCGTTACGGACACGGAAAAGCCGAAGCTCTCAGCGCCCTGATTCAAACGGCCTTTATTGCCGGCTCCGGCATTTTTATTCTGTATGACGGCATTCACCGTCTGATTGTCCCCCGGCCGCTGACCGAAACCGGAATCGGACTGCTTGTTATGATAGCCAGCCTGCTGCTGACCCTCTGCCTGATTTTCTATCAAAAACATGTTGCCCGGCTTACCCGCTCCCAAGCAATTCATGCCGACGCGGCCCACTACGCCGTTGACGTCATCAGCAATCTGTCCATCATCTTCACCTTGCTTATCGTTAAATTTTTTGGAATAGTTTGGTTTGATACGCTGACTGCCTGTATTATTTCCGCCTACCTGTTGATTAATGCCTACAAATTGGCCAAAGAAGCTCTGGCCCTGCTTTTGGACAAAGAATTGAACGACGACGTTCGCGACAATATCCGCAAAATAGTTCTTTCCTGCGACCACATCCTTGGCATGCACGATTTGCGCACCCGTGATCTGGGCGGTTCATACATGATAGAACTTCACTTGGAAATGGATGGAAACCTCACATTGACTCAAGCTCATCAATACGGGGACAATGTAGAAGAAAAACTGCGTCAAACCTACCCTGCGGCCCAAATCATTATTCACCAGGACCCGGCGGGACTTCGGGAAAACCGGCTGGATCATCAGATTGACGGTAGCTGTCCGCTTGAAAAAAGCTATTAAAAAACCTTCCGGTCTTTGAATCCGGAAGGTCCTTGATATGTGGTTAAGTTTCACCAACCGTGCTTCACAGCAGGGCTTTATATATTCTTTCATAAAAACGTCTGCATTGCATTTCACAACGGAACACAAACAATTATCTTATGGAACAAGAAACTAAAAATCTTTTCCGAAAACTCCACCCCGGTTTCACAACCAAAATGGAGCCGTCCGGCTATAGCTAAAGAGAAATAATATATTTTAGCCGGAAATTCAAAACCCAAATATATAAAATTATTAATATACTAATTCAAAATCGAGCATGTAATACACTCATTCCGAACAATTGTCAAGTATTTTTTTGACAAAAAAAGAGGTTCCAACCAACGTTAGAACCTCTTTCTTCAAAGAAGATTTATTGCTTTACAATTACAACGTCCATTGGCTCAAATTCAAGCCAGGAAACGCCGCGGAAATACAGCCCGCCTATCTCATAGTCAAAGGCAGCCGACTTTTCCTGATATTTGGAGAAATCCCCCCAAAATACCAAATCCTTGTCTCTATAGCTCACATGTGTCAGCGGAAAATCCGGACGAATAGGACAAATAATAAAGCCCTCTTTTCCATCCTTCTCGTAAAACAGCACCCAACTGGCACCCCCTTTGTACACAGCCATCAACGGCCGGCTGGGCGCAGCTTTCAAATGCCATTTCTTCGCATAGTCGCGAATTTTCCGATCGGCAACCCGCTGCTGCAAGACCCAGACAGACGCCTTGTCGACGACATCAAAAGTCTCACCGTCAAGATAACAGATAACATATTTGTTATCTTGAATATACAGCGACCAGCAAGTCTGACCGTCCACCTCAGCCAGCTTGGCTCTGTGGTCGTCAGAATACTCTATTCCGGCTTCCGTGGCAAACTTTTGCAGCAACTTTGTTCTTTTACGCTGTGCGTCGAACAAGTCGCCCGAAACCAAATACGGTTCCAGAACATACCATCTTATCGGACGATAATATCCGTCAAAAAAGACGTGATTACTATCCGGACCGGCCCACTGCATCCGATCTATGACCGGCAGCGAAGATAATTGTTTATCTGCATCATACGGGTAGACGTGCACCTCTCCCGTAATCAGGTCATAAACCAACAGCGATGTCCGATCTGTCGACGGAATCACATAGACGAAGAATCCTTTTCTCATGCCATGCCCCATATCCATCGACAAACGACGGGGTTCGGCAACTGCACCGACGCAAATGGGAATGTTCTCTGCTGCGGCAAGATAATGCAGCTTCTCTGTTGCCACTCTTTGTCTCTTCACATGCGAGGCTTCTTCCATGCCTCTTCTTGTTGTTTTCTGTTCCATAATTATAGAAATTAAAAAATTAGTAAATATCCGGTCTTGGGGAAAGTAATTATCTTTCAAACCGGGTTAATATTTCACAAAATAAGTTATACATTATAAATGTTATGGCATAAGGTATAAACTTCTGTTTCTTTTTGTCAAGCACAAAAAAACACCTTTTCAAAAGTTCCCTTCTAAAACAAACTTAACTGTTTGTTTTGACAAAAGAAAAGGGAAGAAAATTTTTCTTCCCTTTTCGTGCGAACCGCCGTTATTTACTGCATCGGCTCGATTCTCATCCGATAGAAAGATCTCCAGACGAAAATCAATCCCAACAGGAAAAAGGCTATTCCCAAACCAAACGAAACGCACTTCGGAGCGGCCACGGCCATTTCAACCGCCAGCAAACCGAACAAAGTGGTAAATTTGATAATCGGGTTCAGCGCCACGGACGAAGTATCCTTATACGGATCGCCGACCGTATCGCCGACGACCGCGGCATCGTGCAACGGCGTGCCTTTTTCATTCAAATCGACTTCGACCACTTTTTTGGAATTATCCCATGCGCCGCCGGCATTTGCCATATACAGCGCCTGAAACAACCCGAAAACGGCTATCGAAATCAGATAGCTGGCAAACAAATGAGGATCAAAGCAGGCAAACGCTATCGTAAACGAGAAGATAACGATAAAAATATTAAACATTCCCTTCTGCGCATACAGCGTGCAGATTTGAACCACTTTTTTACTGTCCTCGACCGAAGCGGCTTTGGAAGTATTCAGCTTAATATGCTTTTTGATATAATTGACCGCACGATAAGCGCCGGTGGAAACCGCCTGCATGGAGGCGCCTGAAAACCAGTAGATTACCGCGCCGCCGAGGATAATGCCGAACAGCACTTCCGGAGCCAGCAGATTAAGCTGCAGTTTCAACAGCAGAATGATTGAGAAAATCATAGTTGTCGCGCCGATAACCGCCGTACCAATTAACACCGGCTTGGCCGTGGCCTTAAAAGTATTTCCGGCGCTGTCATTTTCTTCCAGATAATGCTTTCCGCCTTCAAAATCAGCCTTAAACCCGTAATCTTTCTCAATTTCTTTCTTAATGCCTTTAATGTTTTCAATCTGAGAGAGTTCAAAAACGGACTGAGCATTGTCGGTAACCGGACCGTAGCTGTCAACGGCAATCGTCACCGGCCCCATGCCAAGCATACCGAACGCCACCAAACCGAAAGCAAACACCGTCGGATAAACCATATAGGCATCCAGACCGGTCCGGGCCGTAAAGAAAGCAACCGCCATCAAACCGACCATAACCAGTCCCTGCCAAAAGGCGGAGAAGTTACCGGCCACAATACCCGAAATAATATTCAGGGAAGCACCGGCCTCACGGCTGGCATTGACAATCTCTTCCACATGCTTGGATTTGGAAGACGTAAAAATTTTGGTAAATTCCGGTATCAAAGCCGCGGCCAACGTACCGCAGGAAATGATAATCGAAAGTTTCCACCACAAATCACCGATTTCCCCGATCATCAGATACGAAACACCGAAAGTAACCGCGATTGAAATCAGAGAGGTCAGCCAGATTAAGGAGGTCAACGGAGTCTCAAAATTAAAGGATTTTCTTTTGCCGAAAATAGCGGAAGAAGCCCTGGCATTGAGCCAATAAGCAACAATTGAGGTAACAATCATCAACAACCGCATGGCAAAAATCCACACAATCAAACGGGCCTGAAAATCTATTCCCCCGTCAATCATTGTCAACTCGCCGTTCGGCGCATACATCATGCCTGCGCCCAAAACAATAAAGCTGATGAGCGCCACGCCGGTCACACCGTAGGTTTCAAACCCGTCGGCGGTCGGCCCGACGGAATCGCCGGCATTGTCGCCGGTACAGTCGGCAATCACTCCCGGATTGCGGGCATCGTCCTCATCAATCTTAAAAATGATTTTCATCAAATCAGCGCCGATATCGGCAATCTTGGTAAAAATACCGCCGCAAATGCGCAAAGCCGAAGCTCCCAGCGATTCGCCGATGGCAAAGCCGATAAAGCAGGCCCCTGCGTTTTCGCGGGAAACAAACAATAGAATGGTAATCATCATCGCCAATTCGACGCAAATCAACAAAACCCCGATGGACATTCCCGAACGCAGCGGCAGGCTCATAACCGGATACGGCTCGCCGCGCAGCGACATAAAAGCCGTTCTGGAATTGGCATACGTATTAATTCTCATTCCGAACCAGGCCACCGCGAAAGATCCCAAAATTCCAAAAACGGACCACATCAGGATGGTCAGAACTTTGGACATCGGTGTACCGTTCAGATAATAGAAATAATAAAAGATACAGGCCGCAATAAACAGTTCCAGAACAAGCAGCAGCTTGGACTGCTGACGCATATAGGTTTTGCAGGTTTCATAAATCGTATTGGAAACCCGCAGCATGGATTCGTGCGCCGGCATTTTTCTGATTTTGAGAAATTCCCAAAATCCAAAAACCATACCCAGCGCACAGATGACCATGCCGTACATCAAAATCTGAGATCCCGAAACCGCATGCCCGAAAATGGTATACATCACGTCAAGCGACGGAATATTCAGGTCAATCTCAGACGCCGAAGCGCTCCCGGTCAGGAAGCCCATGGTTAGCAGAAAGGCCGCTGCCAGTCCGCCGATTTTTTTCAAGCTCATCATCTGTCGATTCCCTTGTTGTTAATCCCTAAATTTGCATAACACGCCGCCGGCCGTGCAGCCTGCGGCAGAAGTCTGTTATGCCGGTATCCTACTCCGAGATTCTAAAGAATCGGTTAAGTCCGGCAAATATTGTCAATAACCGGATAATCATGCAGCCCGGCTGCTGAAATCTCACGATGCCCCGCTAAGAGACCGAATGAACAATCCGCCGCGAAAGTCAACGGTAAAAAACTGGAGATTCCCTTGATAACGCCGCAACAGACTGCACAAATTTCAAAATTAAATGTTGTAAAAAATCAGCCCGAAGGCGGATTTTTTACAACAGCAAAAACAATGACAGAAAAACAAAACCATACAATAAAACTACCGACACAT
>CASFLC010000138.1 GCA_949295475.1 uncultured Pseudomonadota bacterium | reverse complement strand
TTTAATTGATGAAAACAACAAAGATTCTTTTGAATTTTTACTGGAAGAAGACTTCCGCCCCGGCGAATATTATGAAATTGTCGAAGATGAGCACGGCGGCTACATGCTCAATTCCAAAGACATGTGTCTTCTGCCGCGCCTGCCTGACCTGCTCGGCATCGGCATGGATTCGCTCAAAGTCGAAGGACGCAACAAAACCGAATATTACGCAGGTGTCGTCGCCCGTGCCTACCGCCGGGCTATTGATGACTGGTACCAGTCGCCCCAAACCTGGGACTGGCACAAATACATGGATGACCTCAACACTCTGCAAAACCGCGGCTACTGCCTCGGCTTTCACGACGGAAAACTCACCAACATCAGCCAAAACTATGAATACACCCGCACTTTGGGCGACTGGCTCTTTGCCGGCTCCATTGTCGAATGGCAGGGCGACGACGCCGTTTTTGAAATCCGCAATTACATCAACAGCGGCGAATTTATCGAATTTTTAATTCCCGGCACGCTTGACAACCTGCGCCTCACTCTCACCGAATTTGAAGACGCCCTCAGCGGTGAAATAACACCCCGTGTTTCCGCCGGACAAAACAAACGCATCCGCCTGCGTCCGCAGGTCTGGAACCGTGATATTAACGAGATAAAAAAACTCCTGCCGCAATATGTCATCGCCCGCAAACCGGCCCCGCTGGAAGGTGAAAACGCCCGTTTTCTGGCTCATAAAAAATCAGAATTCCAGCAGTTGATTCAAAAATAAAACCGGCTCAAACTTATCACCGCCCGCTCCGCCTCAGCTGACGCAGAGCCTCTGCCGTCACGATTGCCGCCGATATGGCCATATTAATGGAACGCGCATTGGGATTCATCGGAATCAACAACCGCGCATCTGCCTGCCGGTGCACTTCTTCCGGCACTCCGGCGCTTTCCCTTCCCATCAGAATAACATCGTTAGCCCGAAATTCAAAATCCGTATAAGGCTCTGAAGCATGCGTCGTCATCAACACCAGCCGCCCGTATTCCTCGGAATGCTCCTGCCGAAAGAGCAGAAAATCCTGCCAGGAATTATGCCGCCGGTAAGAAACCTGTTCCAGATAATCCATCCCGGCACGACGCATGGCCTTGTCGTTAAAAACAAAACCGCAGGGCTCAATAATATCCAGTGCAAAATCCAGACACGCCCCCAGACGCAGCAGCGTCCCCGTATTTTGCGGAATATCCGGTTGAAACAGTGCCAAACGCATTTTTCCGGCCTACACATTAAACAGGAACAACATCACGTCCCCGTCCTGCACCACATAATCCTTGCCTTCGGAACGCACCTTTCCGGCCTCTTTGCAACCTTGTTCCCCGCCATATTTAATAAAATCATCAAAAGCAATTGTCTCGGCGCGGATAAAACCTTTTTCAAAATCCGAGTGAATAATCCCGGCGCACTGCGGAGCTTTCGAACCTTTGACAAACGTCCAGGCGCGAACCTCTTTCGGGCCGCAGGTAAAATACGTCTGCAACCCCAAAAGCTTATACCCCGCACGGATAATTTTGGCCAGACCGGTTTCTTCCAGCCCCAGAGATTCCAAAAACTCTTTCTTTTCTTCTTCACTATCCAACTGCGCCACTTCCGATTCGATAGCTGCGGAAATAATCACCGCTTCTGTTCCCTCGGCCTTGGCCCGCTCAGCCACCCGCTTGGAATATTCGTTGCCCGAAGCTGCCGAGTCCTCATCGACATTGCACACATACAACACTGGCTTTGAAGTCAGCAGCTGCAGCATTTCATATTGTTTCCAGGCCTCCTTATCCGCTTTGTCCGGAGCCGCCGCCCGCGCCGGTTTTCCGGCTCGCAGCGCCTCAATCACCGGCTCCATCACCTGCGCACGGATTTTTGCTTCCTTGTCACCGCCGGTTTGCGCCTTTTTCTTGGTTTGTTCAAAACGCTTTTCCAGAGATTCCAAATCAGCAATCATCAGTTCTGTTTCCACAATATCAGCATCACGTATCGGATCAACCGACCCTTCGACATGAGTAATATTATCATCATCAAAACAGCGCAAAACATGAATAATCGCATCCACTTCGCGGATATTGGCCAAAAACTGGTTACCCAGCCCCTCGCCTTTGGAAGCCCCCTTCACCAAACCGGCAATATCCACAAATTCCAGCTGCGTCGGCGTCACCATCCGCGGCTTGACGATTTCGGTCAGCTTTGTCAACCGCTCATCCGGAACCGCCACCCGGCCGGTATTCGGCTCAATCGTGCAAAACGGAAAATTAGCCGCCTGCGCCGCAATTGTTTGCGTCAGGGCATTAAACAGGGTCGATTTT
>CASFLC010000137.1 GCA_949295475.1 uncultured Pseudomonadota bacterium | reverse complement strand
TCGGTTTAGCGGCTATTTTCGGACGCGCTTTTGTCTCGACCGACAATAAGGTTGATTTGACTGCATTCGGCATTCCGATTAACCCCACCTCCGCACTCACTTTCAGACGCAACCATACCCATTTTTCTTCTCCCGGCCAGCCGGGTTCGGCATATCGCGGCGCCTGATTGGTTGATGACTTAAACTGCGCGTTCCCGCGGCCGCCGTCGCCGCCCTTGGCAATCAGGAAACGCTGCCCCGGCTCCACCATATCGGCAATCAGCGTTTCGCCGTCTTCGGCCAGAACTTCTGTCCCTACCGGCACTTTGATAACAATATCCTCACCCTTGGGACCGGTTTTGTCAGATCCCATGCCGTTATAACCTTTATGCGCCTTAAAATGCTGTTGATACCGAAAATCTATCAGCGTATTGAGGTTGGGCACCGCTTCAAAATACACGCTTCCGCCCTAGCCGCCGTCGCCGCCGTTCGGTCCGCCGAATTCAATATACTTTTCGCGCCGAAAAGAGACGCACCCGGCACCGCCGTCGCCTGACTTGATAAAAATTTTTGCCTGATCCAAAAACTTCATGACTGCCCTCGTTTTTTCCGCCGAACCGATTTCTATGCAGATAATCCGCCCTTCCGAAAAGTAAAGGGGATGTTTCCACACCCCCTCACCTTACCTTTTGTTCAGGATAATTATTCGGTAACCACTGAAACAACGGTTCTGCCGCCGGCCTTCTTGGAAAATTCAACTTTCCCTTCGGCTACGGCAAAAATGGTATGGTCTTTACCCATTCCGACATTGGCGCCCGGATGATACTGCGTCCCGCGCTGGCGGACAATGATGTTGCCGGGAATAACGGACTGACCGCCTGATTTTTTCAAACCCAAACGGCGTCCGATTGAGTCGCGTCCGTTTGCGGAACTTCCGCCTGATTTCTTATGAGCCATAACTGTTTCTCCCTAAATCCTATTTACCGCAGACGTCAGTAATTTTTACCAACGTAATTGACTGTCTGTGGCCGTTCTTGCGACGATAATTTTGTCTTCTTTTCTTTTTAAAAACGATAATTTTGGCATCGCGGGCCTGTTTCAAAACGGTAGCTTTAACGCTGGCGCCCTCGACCAACGGCGTGCCGATGGTGTCGCCCAAAGCCAAAACTTCGTTAAAAACGATTTCTTTTCCTTCTTCGCCGGCCAGTTTTTCAACTTTGAGCACATCGCCGGATGTAACTCTGTATTGTTTGCCGCCGGTTCTAATTACTGCGTACATATTCATTCACCTTTATATTTAAACATAAGACGTTGCCTTGCAATATACATAAGTTTTCGGCCGTGTCAACAAGAATCTATACAAAAAATTAAAAATTCGGCCTCAAAAATTTCATTTGCGATTAAGGGCGCGGAACAATTCCGGTTTCATAAACTTGCCCTGCCAAAGACCGCGTTTGGCCTTGCGCGCTTCCTGCTCGGCCTGCACATAATCCTGCGTATAGCGGTCATAAGCCACCGCCCAGCCGGCCAAAACCATCTCCCGGTTAAGCTCTTCGCCGTCGGCCAGACAAACGGCAACTTCTCTTTTGTAGCGGTCTGTTTCGATTTTGCGGCACTCCAGATGCCGCCCGGTCGTCAGAGCGGTCAGATATTGTTTGGCCTCCTGACCGCAGTCATATTTGCGATGATAGCGGTCTTCGCACATCTGCTTATATTCGGGCGCGTCAATTCCCGAAAGACGGATTTCCCGGCCGTTCAAAATCAGACTGTCCCCGTCCAAAACCGTAACCTCCTGCACCGCGGAAACCGGTTCTTCCGCCGCACGACACCACGCCGCCGCGGCTGCCGCCAACAAAAGCCCGAAAAACTTTAACCCCGCATGCCGAAAAATTCCCTTGATTTGAGCGCAAAAATCCATTGAATAACCCGAAAAAAAACTTTGTTGTTTGCTAATCTTTATCTTAATATAAAGAAGAATTTATAAATAAAGGGTTTATGATGTACAAGAAATTACCGCATTTGATGTTTTTGGCGGCGGCGGTTGCCGTCTTGGGCGGATGCGAATATCTGCGCGCCCGCACGCCCAAAGATTTTCTGACCAACCCGTTTGCGCCGAGCGAAGAAGATTACGCCCTTCAGGGACAGGAAATGACCCCGACCGATATTCGGCCGCCGGCATCCATTGTGGTCTGCCGCTCGCATCAATGCGCCCCGGCCAAGCTGTCAATGTCAAAGCAATATATTTACAACAGCCTGCTGCATTTGTTTGAAAACAACAATTACAAAAAAATTCTTATCTGCCAGGCCGATCCTTACACTCACACCTGTCTGGAAAATTACATCACCCTGCCGATTGTCGCCGGTATTACGCCGACCAACGCTTATATTGACCATGTCAAAGTCACCGACGTCATCATCGGCAAACGGGCCAACAAAATCAATCTCATTTTGAACTATAATCTCACTTTCGGCGGCCAGACGCCTGACTGCACGCCGTCCCGCTCAATCGTTTTTGCTCGCAGCGTCAACCATGTGATTATGGAAGACAGCGGCTACACCTGCAAAATGACGGCCATCGGCCAGACAACCGTCAAAACGGTTTTTGCCATAGATTACATTGATTTGGACTATGGATACATCGGCGGATATTATTCCGTCGGCTTATCCGGACCGGCTCATGGCGGCGGCAACGGCTATATGCTGCTGCGCCTGCCCAAAAACGCCTATCCTCTGGCTCCCGAGCTAAAAACGCCGGCGCAGCCGGCTTCGGGAAAACGGAAAAAATCCGGTTCTGCGGCAAACTCGTTCGGTTCAAACGAAGCCCCGCGCGCCAATCAGGGAAGCGGCATTGTTTCGGAAGGAGTTCAGATTTTCCCCTTAGAGAGCAAAAAAACCGAACCGCAGCCCGAAGCGCCGGCTTCTGCAGATTCGGCAGCATCGACTGCCGCGCCTGAAGCCCCTGCAGCTCAATAAACAATCAAAAAAACCGGAACTTTCATTCCGGTTTTTTTATCCCTAAAAAGCAAGAACACAACGAGCAGATAATTCATTACTTTTTGTAAGAGGCCCATAAATATCACGATTCCTCACATCTGCCCACCACGCAGCTTCTTCAAAAGCTTCTGTGGATGTCCAATAGTGAATATCACCTGACAATTGTGCTTTTGACAACTTCTGCAAGCCCATATTAATAGCATCAATATTAGAAAAGGCTAAAAGCCACTCTCCACCAGCAGGTAAATACCAACCGCTATTTCCTATACCAACAGAAACTGCTCGATATTCATAACAATATTCTGCAGCAGGGTGCTTATTGCTACTACTATAATTAATAATACACTGAGTATTCGCAGCACCATCATAATCTTTACTCGCAGGTGATACGCTTACATGAGAAGAAATACAAGAAATATCTTCATTATCAGGAGACGACCAGCTTAATGAAGACTTATCATCCAAAGCTATCACAAATCCATGTTTCCCATCAATAGAAGCAACAACACCTACAGGCGTTTTACCATTAACCATATCATCTGTAAATGTTCCATCAGAATTATAAATAGCTCCTACATACGGTTCAACGGTTTTCTCCCCCTCCATACACCAGACTTTATCAGTGTCAAAAGGGCATTTTATCATATCGCTGCCGTCGCAGTCGGAAGCGGATTTGGTATAGCCCAATGTGTTGCAGTTGGCCGGAACACAGGAAGCCTGCGTATTGAATGACGCTAACACTAGGGCAGAGGCACCGGCCAATAATTTATTCAACTTTCTCATTATCGTTCTCCTTTAGAAACATGCAAATTTACTGTTGTCAAACGGACAATAAATTTTGCTCTTATCCGTGCAGTCACTTTCTGACTTGTTATACCCCAAAGCGCTGCAGTCCGTTGTCTCCGGAACACTGCACCAGTGGCTTTCCGTATCCGCGTAGCCGCTGCGGCACTCCCAACCGGTACAGATATCGCAGCTGTTGGTAATTGAGCAAACAGCATTGTCGGGAATTTCAATCGGCGTCACCTTGCAGTCGTTGTTTCTGCAAATACTGCCTTCCTGATAATAGCCGTCATTACACACCCAACCGGTTTTAATCGTCGTGGTCGATCCGCAGGCGGCGCAGACTTCGGTTGTATAAGTCGAGTTGGCCGGTTTGGTTGTTACCGTATCCTGACAAGTCGTCGCACAGACGCAGCCGTTGCTTGATTTTGTATATCCCGAATTACACACCCAAGCGGAACATTTGGTTGAACAATCTTCATAATAGCTTGAACAGCCGGCATTTCCCGGAACGCTGACTGCCGTCCGGTTATGACAGTTGTCCGCATAACATTCCGTACAGATATTAGAACAGCCACTCTGCGCACTGTAGGTCTTACAGCCGTATTGACAACTTTGTGAACTCGGACAGGCCTCACCGCTGCATTTCTTGTAACCGCTGTCTGCGGCACAGGTTTCCGTTGTCTGCCCCGCCTCACAGGTAATACCCGTTCCATAACCGTTTTCGCTGCAATATTCGGCCGCCGTTTTGCAGCAGCTGCGATAACCTCCGCAGTTGTCCGAACAACTCTTGCTGCCCCAGCTGCAACTCTCTTCATCGCTTAACGGAATACAATTGTCCACACAGGTTCCGTCGGTACAGCTTTGATCGCTGCCGCATTTGGAAGCGCCGCACGACGCATAATAAGTCGTACCTCCCCGAACACAGGAACTTGTACCGGCACTCTTGCATTCCGAACTGCAATCGGCCGAAGTCAATGTATAACTACAAGTAGTGGTACAACTTCCGTTGGAGCAAATCTCGTCAGTGCCGCAATCGGTATCCGTACAACAGGACGAATTGGAAATACAAGTGCCGTTACAAGACTTGTATCCCGAAGAGCAGCTGCAAACGCCATCAGAACAAATCTGATTGGTTCCGCAGTCTGAATTGCTGCAACAAGAAGAACTTGATATGCAGCTTCCGTTGCAGAGTTTGTATCCGGATGCGCAGACGCAGGTCCCGTTTGAGCAAAATTCATTCGCTCCGCAGGTAACGTCAACGCAGGGATCAAGACTGACACAGCTGCCGTTTTCACAAGCCTCATTATAACCGCACATATCATCCGAGCAACATTCTCCGGAACAGACGCAGCTTTCATACTTTCCGCCGCAGGACGAACCGGACAAAGTATATCCGGCCGCGGTATCGCAGTTGTCGTCATCATATTGAAATTTTGGTTTACAGACACAGCCTGTGTAACATTCCAGACCGTATAAGGGCTTAATGTCATAATCGGAACAGTCGTACAAACTTAAATCGACTGAGCCCGGTGAGGCAAAACCATAAGTCTCGCAGGTTTTCTCGGCATCTCCGCCGCCTTTGTCATCACTGCCCGAACTGGTATTATAAGAGCGGGTGTCGCTTTGCCAGTCCGGCAGAAACCAGGTCTTGGCCAGTTGATAGCCTGAGCCGGAAATGAGAGATGCCGGTTCCAACAACGGCGTGGTTGTTGTGCAATTGGCCGAAGCCGGAAACGCCGCAACCAACAAACATGTTAAAACAAGATATTTTAAGAGATTGTACGATTTCGTCATTTCCGTAGTCCTTTGTTGTTAAAACCGGCAAACGAAATCTACAGGGAGGGATAAAAAGACGATTAACCGAAACAATCCGGCCACACACATAGCCAGATTATCATCAAATTAATCTATATGATTTGAAGGGCACAACTCCTTCAAACGACCACCAACACACTATAGATTATGTTTTCACTCTAGCATAATCTTTGCAGTGTGTCAAACAGTATTTGCAAGGACTGGACGAAACCGCCCGGCGGGCAGGGGCAGTGGCAGTGCCACAGGCTTAACTGGCTGCCTAAATAATCTTTAGGCGGGGCGTGATATTTTTATCTCGTGTCTGATGTCCGGAATAGCTGCAAAGTTAATTAAATTTTATGATTTTAGGTTTATAAAAAGAAAAAACAGTGAGAGGGCAAGCAGATGATTTATGCTGTATGCGGTTTTTTATGCGGGTTTTTGATTCCTTCCGTCGCCAGAAAGTTTGCCAAATTTATGCCGGCGGCGTTCGGATATGCCGTCTATCGGATTTTTGCGATTTCGGCCCGGGTCAGCTGGAACAGGAGACGGCAATCGGCGCTTTATCTTAATTTGTTAAAGAAATTTTTGCTGCGTTCAATGATGTACGGACTGCTTTGCGGCGGATTGTTTTATGCCGTGCCGCTTTGTTGGGGCGGATTGAGCGGAAATGCGGCGCTGGTTTATATATGGATTTTGCTGTTGTTGGCAGAGATAGATCTCAGAATGCTGTTGTTGCCGGATTTGCTGACGGTTCCGTTGTTGATTGCCGGTTTTGCCGTGTCGGCCTGGGGTGTCGGTTTGGTCGCTGCGGCGGACAGCTCTTTGGGTGCCGCGGCCGGTTATCTGATGCCGGCGGCAGTCAGCTTGTTGTTTGTTTGGAAAAACAAAGACGCTTTCGGCGGCGGAGATATTAAACTGTTGGCGGCAATCGGAGCCTGGCTCGGCGTTGAAGCTTTGCTGTACGTTATTATCGCCGCGTCGGTTTTTTTTGCCGTTTCGGCGTTGCTGACCAGGCGGACTTACGGCGCTTTCGGACCTTCGGCCGCTGCTGCCGGAATAATTATTGCATTCCTGTTTTTTTGAGTTAGAATAAAATTCTGTTTTTATGGTGAGGGGAAAACAATGGCTGTACGCAAAACAATCAAAAAAGATGCCGTTTCCGGCAAAAGTGCTAAAGGCGCTGTGTCCAGACGGATTATCAAGAAGGTATTTAAAAAGGAAGATAAGCGCAAACTGAACAAACTGGTGACGGGTTTTAGTTTTGATTTGTTCATTATGGCGGTGATTCTGGCCGATGCGGTCGTTTTGGGTTTGATGACTTCTGACGTGATGGAGTTGTATTTTGATCGTGGTTTGTTTTTGCTTGACCGCTTGTTTATGGGAATTTTTATCGTTGAAATGTTTCTTAAGATTTATGCCCAGGGCAGGGACTTTTTCAAATCCGGATGGAATATCTTTGATTTGACCGTGGTGGCGGTTTCGGCCGTTCCGGCGGCCAGCGCGCTGATTGTTCTGCGGACGTTTCGTTTGTTTAGACTGCTTAAATATATTCATCATTTTTCCAAGATGAACAATATGGTGCAGGTTTTGATTGAGCTTCTGCCGACATTTGTTTCTTTTATGGCGATATTTGCGGTTTTCTTTTATGTTTTCGCAATTATAGCCGTCAGCCTTTACGGCGATATTTTTGCCAGTTTTTCAACACTGGGGCAGTCGATGTTTACGCTGCTGCAGGTCTTTACGCTTGACGGATGGGCTTCAACGATTGCACGGCCGGTTATGCTGGTCTTTCCACATGCCTGGATATTTTTTGTCAGCGTGGTTGTCATTTCTTTTATGATAGTGCTCAGTTTTATTACCGCCGCAGTTCGGCAGATAAGCGCTTCTTCCAAATAGAAAAAGCCCCCGCGGATTTTTGAAATCCCGGGGGTTTTTGAGCTTGGTTCTAAATCCTGATTTTGTTTTGTTCCAGATATGTCAGCAATTCTGCAATCTCTGTCGTGTCGCTGAAAAAAGAATCGTAAACGACAAAGGCTGACAACAACCGGCGGAAAGTGAGCGCGTTTTTCTGGTCGACCTTCCAAGGCTTCAACGATTTCCACAGCAAAAATTCTTTGTTGCGTAAGTCGTTGCTGATACAGTCAAGTCGCAGGTGGTCGATTTGTTGTTCCAGCGCGACGTAAAATTCCGAGAGCGGGTTGTTTTGCAGGCTGGACAAACTGTATTGACAGAGCTGCTTGCGGGCAATTCGTTCAAAATCCTCCACGGGAAGACAGCGGCGATCTCCAAAGAAAAATTCATATTGAACGTCTTTGTCATGGAGCATTTGCTCCAACTTCCGAAGGTCTTCCTTTTCTCTCAGACGACTCAGAATTCCGAGCAGGTCTTCAATAATGTTTTGGTTAAACACGAGCGGCGCAATCAGGCTGAAAGCTCTTTTTTTCAATTCTAATTTGTTCTGTTCCATAATTTAATTATTTGTAAGTAATATTTTTGCAATGCGATAAAGATTATGCAAAAAAATATTGTTGTCAAAAACTTTTTGCCGGAAAATGCAAAAAAAATATGTTTCAAACGCTTGACTTTGGCTTTTCGGGTAACTAACTAAGCGGATAGATAATATTGCTATAACTTTAGGGAGTAATAAAACGATGAAAATTAGACCTTTGCATGATCGGGTTCTGATTAAAAGACTCGAAGAAAATACGAAAACCGCCGGCGGAATCATTATTCCCGATACCGCCAAGGAAAAGCCCAGCGAGGGCTTGGTTGAGGCTGTCGGCGACGGTTTTCGTGCAGAAGACGGCAAAATCGTTCCGATGACGGTTAAAGTCGGCGACAAGGTTTTGTTTGGCAAATGGTCCGGCTCGGAAGTCAAATTGAACGGCGAAGAACGCCTGATTATTAAAGAATCTGAAATTCTGGGCGTTGTGGAAGATTAATTAACGAAAGAAGGAAGTAAAAATGGCTGCAAAAGATATTGAATTCGGTACTGATGCCCGCGCCAAAATGCTGCGCGGCGTTGAAACCCTTGCCAAAACGGTTAAGGTTACCCTTGGCCCCAAAGGCCGTAACGTTATTTTGGACAAGTCTTACGGCGCGCCGAAAATTACCAAAGACGGTGTTTCGGTAGCCAAAGAAGTCGAATTGTCCGATAAGTTTGAAAATATGGGCGCCCAGCTGGTTAAAGAGGTTGCCCAGAAAACGGCGGACAAAGCCGGTGATGGGACGACAACCGCCACGGTGTTGGCCGAAGCTATCATTAAGGAAGGCTGCAAAGCCGTTGCTGCCGGAATGAATCCGATGGATTTGAAACGGGGTATTGATATGGCAGTCGAAGCCGTTGTCGAGGATGTAAAATCCCGTTCGGTTGCCATCAAAACCTCTGAGGAGATTGCTCAGGTAGGTACTATTTCGGCCAACGGCGACCGCTCAATCGGCGAGTATCTGGCCCGCGCCATGGAAAAAGTCGGCAACGAGGGCGTAATTACGGTTGAAGACGCCAAAGGTTTGGAAACCGAACTTGATGTGGTGGAAGGCATGCAGTTTGACCGCGGCTATCTGTCTCCCTACTTTATTACGAATCCGGATAAAATGACCTGTGAATATGAGAATCCGTATGTTTTGCTGTATGATCAGAAAGTTTCCAATCTGCAGCCGCTGATTCCGGTTTTGGAGAGCATTGTTCAGTCCGGACGCGCGCTGATTATCGTTGCGGAAGATGTTGAAGGCGAAGCTTTGGCAACCTTGGTTGTCAACCGTCTGCGCGGCGGTTTGAAGGTTTGTGCCGTTAAGGCTCCCGGTTTCGGTGACCGCAGAAAGGCCATGCTGGAAGATATTGCCATTTTGACCGGCGGGCAGGTTGTGTCCGAAGAATTGGGCATGAAACTCGAGAATGTTTCTTTGGATATGCTCGGAACGGCCAAAAGGGTTGAAATAACCAAAGACGAAACAACAATTATCGACGGTGCCGGCGAAAAGGATTTAATTGAAGCCCGCGCAGCTCAAATCCGCAAGCAGATTGAGGAAACAACGTCTGATTATGATCGTGAAAAACTGCAGGAGCGTCTGGCCAAATTGTCCGGCGGTGTTGCCGTTTTGCGTGTCGGCGGTGCATCCGAAGTCGAAGTTAAGGAAAAGAAAGACCGGATTGACGATGCTTTGAATGCTACCCGCGCCGCGGTTAAAGAAGGCGTTGTCGCCGGCGGCGGCGTCGCTTTGCTGTATGCCGGAAAAGCTTTGGACAAACTGACACCTGCCAATCAGGATCAGAAAGTCGGTATTGAGATTATCCGCAAAGCCACTCAGGCTCCTATTCGTCAGATTGCCGAAAATGCCGGCGTTGACGGTGCCGTCGTGGCCGGAAAACTGTTGGAAAGTGCGGACGCAAACTTTGGCTATAACGCTCAAACCGGAGAATATACCGATATGGTCAAAGCCGGTATTATTGACCCGACCAAGGTTGTGCGGACAGCTTTGCAAGATGCCGCTTCTGTCGGTGGTTTGCTGATTACGACCGAGGCTATGGTTACCGAAGCTCCGCAAAAAGAATGTCATTGCGGGGCCGGCGCCGGAGCTCCGGGCGGAATGCCGGGAATGGGTTTCTAAATTTTCCGTGTAATTTGTGGCGGGGAGGGGAACGAAAGTTCCTCTCCTCTTTTTTGTATATGCAATATCTGTTGTTGGCATTTTGTTTTTTTAGCGTTATATATATTTCAGGAGGACGGCTATGGTATATATAAATCCCGATAAGCTGAAAGAGCTTAAGGACAAAGGCATCCTTTCGGAAGAGGATTTTTTGGAACATAAGAAAAATCTTGCTTTCAGGATATTGCATAATCATAAGGAAGTATCGGCGCGCAACGGCGTCGTGTATATATTGCTGGCTTTTTTTCTGGGAACGCTGGGGCTGCATAATTTTTACGCCGGGTATTTTTGGCGCGGGTTGTTTCAGTTGTTGTTGACGTTGTTTTCCTGGGCATTTATGTTTATTCCGTTGCTGTTTGTGGCTTTCTGGGTGTTTTTGGAGTTGTTGTTTGTGAATAAGTCGGCCAACGGCAAGGCGTTTCGCGGAAACGGCAAATTGATTCTCCTGTTGCGCTTTATAGCGGTTTTGTGGCTTGGAATAGCTTTTTCCTACAGCAAAATGTTTTATGAAATTGATTACGAGAGTGAAGGGTATGTCGAGGAGGCAGAGGCGCTTTAGGAAAATTTGATTTTTTCAAAAAAAGTGCTTGCAATTTTTTTTGAGTATGGTATTAAATATTTCGTTTTGAACGATGCGGGTATAGCTCAGGGGTAGAGCGCAACCTTGCCAAGGTTGATGTCGTGGGTTCGAATCCCATTGCCCGCTCCAATTTATAAAGATGATGCAATAGCTTATAAGAGCGGTTTTTAGAGAGGAATTTAATTCCTCTCTTTTTTTGTTTTGTTGTGAAAAGAGGAAAATATTATTTTTGATATGTTATGTTTCTTTCATTTTAGACTGTTTGGGGCGGGTGAAATAAGAGTTTTATAGAAACAGGTTGATTCTTCTTAAACTTTTTGTATAATGCATGCAATTAAATGTTTTTTAAGGAGGAAGATATGAGCAAATTTCCGCTTGTTGCCGTGTTAACGTTATCAACCATGCTTTCAGCCTGCGGAGGCGGTGGTGGCGGACATAGTTTTGTTCCTCCGACAACAATACCGGATATTACCAATCCAGACACGCCGGGAACGGATACGCCGGAAAGCAAAGAAAAACTAACGGAAATGAAAGCCAGACTGGTGACAGCTTCCGATGAGCTTACTCAATTGGTGTCAAGCACGGAAGGTTTGGAAGGTTTTTATAGCGGCGTTACTCAAAATCAGGGGCGTTCTCGCTTATTTTCTTTGTTTTCAACTCCGGCTACAACCCGTAACGGCGGATGTACGACGTTGTTGGAGTGCAATCAGCAACTTATAGATACCATTGATAAAATTTTGGTAAAAAGAGACTGGGAAGATGCTACGGTTGAGGAAACACGCAACGCTTTATTGGCGATAGGGTTTACAAGAGATGATATTGGTGATGTCTGGAATGATTTGCCGGGCATGCAGAATTTTATTCAAGTTACTGATGGTATTGCAGATAAAGTAACGGTTTTTTATGAAAAATATGCTGATTTGACCATGAAAAATGCAGAATTACGTCTTGCCACATTGCATGAAAGCGAACAAGATGCGAAGATTCAATTTACCCTAGATGAAAATGATGAGATTGACGGCATTACTCTTAAGCAAAATGCCGGCAAAGATGATGAACTTTCTTATACATTGGCTCGTGACGGCGGAAAAAATAAATTTGATATAGAAACACCGATTTACAGATATGGAATCAACAGTCCGTATTATTCGGGTATATATATAGAATCAACAACGGAATTATCGGACACGGAAATACAGAAGCGTTTGAACAATCGAGTTGAGACTTTGGCTGAGACCGGAGTTT
>CASFLC010000136.1 GCA_949295475.1 uncultured Pseudomonadota bacterium | reverse complement strand
GTCCTCGTTCGTTTCTGATCCAGGCGAATCCTCTCTGCAAGACGGATTCAACCGATACCGAGCGTAACCGTAGCATTAAATTATTTAAATTTTCTTGCTTTTTTTCAAAAATGTTTTTGATGTAATAAGGGCGCAGATTGACACGCTCAACAAGGTTTGCTTTGCCGGAGAGCAGATTGGCGAAAGCATTTTTCAACCGTTCTGTCCTGTCGTCGAATTTTTGAGAGGCTTCGGCCAGAATCTGTTCCAGATTCGGAATTCCCCGGGACAGACCCTCAAGACGGTTTTGTTTTTCTTCAAAATAACGGAGAATTCCGTTTTGCAGGCGGGAGGACAGCGTGTTGACCGTCATTTGGAGTTCGGTTTTTACCGGAACCGCAAATTCCGCAGCGCCGGTCGGCGTCGGCGCCCGTTTGTCCGAAACATAGTCTATCAGCATGGTGTCGGTTTCGTGGCCGACTGCCGAAATAACAGGAATCTTAGAGGCATAAACGGCGCGGATGACACATTCTTCATTAAAAGGCCAAAGATCTTCCAGGCTTCCGCCGCCGCGGGCAACAATCAAAACATCCGGCCGGCGGGGAAATCCGTCCGGGGCAAGCCGGTTGAAGCCGTCAACGGCGGCCGCGATTTTTTCGGCAGCGCCTTCGCCCTGAACCGGAGCCGGCCAAAGCAGAATATGGCAGGGAAAGCGATCACGGACCCGATGGATGATGTCCCGGATGACGGCGCCGCTGGCGGAGGTAACGACGCCGATGGTCTGCGGCAAAAACGGCAGTTGTTTTTTGTGAGCAGCGTCAAAGAGGCCTTCGGCGGCAAATTTTTGTTTACGTTCTTCCAAAAGTTTCAGCAGTGCGCCGGTGCCGGCGATTTCCATTTGTTCGATAACCAACTGATAAGACGATTTGCCGGCAAAAGTGGTGATTTTTCCGGTCGCGATGACCTCAAGCCCGTCTTCCGGTTTGACGGTAAGGTGCAGTGCGACACCTTTCCAGATGACGGCGGACAGTACGGCGTTTTCATCTTTGAGCGATAAGTACCAATGTCCGGAATCGGCTCGCTTGGCTCCGAAAATTTCACCGCGAATGCGTACTTTGTTAAAGGTTGTTTCTACGAATCGTTTGATTTCAAAGGAAATTTCGCTGACCGTGAATTCGGGCAGTTCATTTTGAGGAGCCGTTTGAGGCATGTTCATTAGGCCGATTAAGTCTTCCATGGCATTTTCCTGATTGAGGGTTGTCAAAGATCAAGCAAGTTGGCGGCAAAGTCTTTGGCCTTAAAAGTATTTAGGTCATCAATTCCTTCGCCGACACCGATAAAATAAACCGGCGCCGGCGTCTCTTCCGCAACGGCGACAAGAATTCCGCCTTTGGCCGTGCCGTCCAGTTTGTTGATAATCAGACCGTCGACGTTAACCATTTCTTTGAATGTTTTGACCTGATTTAATGCGTTTTGTCCGGTGGCGGCATCCAGACAGAGCAGTGTGTGGTGCGGTGCGCCGGGAATGACTTTTTGAATGACCTTTACTACTTTTTTCAATTCATCCATCAATCCGGTTTTATTTTGCAGGCGGCCGGCCGTGTCGATAAAAATAATGTCATCGCCCAGCTTCAGGGCTTCTTTCAGGCCGTCAAAACACAGTCCGGCAGCGTCGCAGCCCGGTGCGCCTTTATAGACCCGGATATCGTTTCTTCGCCCCCATTCGTCAAGTTGTTCGACGGCTGCGGCACGGAAGGTGTCGCCGGCAATAAAAGATATTTGAGGAAAAACGGTTTTAACGGGAAGCTGCGGCACTAAATCAGAGGCGGAAATCTGCGATGTTTCTTGTCCGAATCCGCGGTTTTGTTTGAATTTGGCG
>CASFLC010000135.1 GCA_949295475.1 uncultured Pseudomonadota bacterium | reverse complement strand
GTTCCGCTGAGCGACGAGGACAACTGCAGCTGGGGCACCAAGAACTGCGACAATGCCTGCGGCGGCACGCGAAGCTGCTGCAAAACCGCAGCCGAATACTGCACGGAAAAAGGGTTCAAACAGCAAACCTGTTCATCCACGGATATTGTCACGAAATGTGAAGCCGACGGCAGTTATGTCCAGTGCGAAACCAATCCTGACTGTCAGGTGACGCCGGTCACGGTTCCGGCAAACGGTTATTGTTCCACCACCAACAGCTGCGATATCTGTACCGGTTGGGAGTGCAAGTTGGGGTATAAAAAAGACGGCAATGCTTGCATTGAGGAAGATTGTTCTCAATATGAAACCTATCCTTATACGACGGCAACTTGTACTCATCCAAGAGGATATCAAGGAGGGCCGGAAGTAACTTGCGGCGGCAGAACATACAGACCTTGCGCCTGCAATCCGTATCAAAATTTTATTTGGAACGGGTCATCATGCATTTGTAAAAGTGGATATGTTCTTGCAAATGGTAATTGCGAAAGACCTTGTAAAGTTGGAGATATTTTATACTCTGATGCGACATGTTCTTCCTCTGTGATATCTGAGAAAACGGCAATAGGTGTTGTCGCCTATGTTGGTGAAGACAGACAATTTGCAATTGGGCTGGAAGAGAGTTCTGGTTTGGAATGGTCTGCTCCGAATACTGTGGATTTGCCATGTTTGACTGATATGGAGAAAAAACAAGCTCAATCTGATTTCAATGGCGCGGTAAATACGTCTTGTATAATTAATAACAGCTTTTTCGTCAGCACAAACAGCTATCCTTACTCAGCATTGTATTGTTTTAATTATAAACCGGTTTATAGTGGGACGGGTAGTAACGGGTGGTATTTACCGGCGGCCGGAGAGTTAATGGCATTGTTTGAATTTTATGATGCTATCAATGCAGCTTTAAATAAAATGTCGAAAACGCAACTTAGCCGCAGTGACTACTGGTCTTCGTCCGAGAACTATCGCAACTACGCGTGGGTTGTGCGTCCGACCTTCGGCGGCGATATGCACTTGTACTACGCCAGAAAGGACCTCTACAAACACCGCGTTCGTTGTGTCCTCGCTTTTTAGAAAGGTATTTGGTTCAGAGGTTTTGGGTAGTTGTTAATAATTTGTGGAAATGTGGTGTTATTGAAGCTATGGACGGTAAGAGAAGGAAACTGACGATGGCAAAAAACAGAAAAACTAAAAGACTGACAGGTTTGTTTTTGTCCTTTGGTCTGTTGTTTACCGTGGGGTGGGTAAGTTCTCTTCAGGCCGGGGAATTTGATTGTCAGATTACGGTTGATGCCAAAACGGCTTTCGGTTACAATGTCTGGCGCAATAAAAATGCAGACATTTTTCAAAACAGCGGGCAGACGGCCGAAAGCGGCGGTCAAACAGTCGGCGCGATTCAGGAATTGCGGGAAGACGCGGCTCAAAAAATAGACGCCTGGATAAAATCTCATCAAAACGACGACGGGTCGGTGACAATTTCGGCGACGGCAAAAGACAAAAAAGATTGTAAGCGTCTGCAGCAGGCGGTGGAAGACGCCGGGCTTTTGGGGTATGGCCTTGCCGGGAACACCGCCTATAAAAGGTTTGACAATAAAGGGAATCTGATTGAACCGTCAGAACCGGAACCTGAGCCGGAACCAGAACCGGAGCCGGAACCAGAACCTGAACCTGAACCAGAACCGGTTCAGACGGAAGCGTCCGCGGCCGAAAAAGCACCTGAACAGACCGTTCAGCCGCCGGCTGCGGCAGAAATCCCGACCGGTGCGGCGCCGGTTTCCGGAGCATATCCTGTTCAAAAGGTTTCCGACGCTGCGACGGTTTTGCCTCAGTCCCGGAGCGGGGCGGCAGACGTTTCCGCAGGCAAAGAGCGTGTCGAAGACAGACTGCCGGAAACAACCGCCGGCAGCAACGTGCCCCAGAGTTCGGCAGCCGTCAGCGGCTGCGGCGGAAATTTCGGACTGTTCAGCGGTTTGATTCAAACCGGAAGCATGATTTTTAAAGGACTGCGCGACCTTATCTATACTGTGGCCGGGTTCGGCATTATGGCGGTTGCCGTCGGCGGCTTTTTCGGCAATTTGAATTGGAAATGGCTGGGCGCCATCGTCATCAGTCTGGTGGTTATCGCCACAACCGGCGAATTGGTTGACGCGTTGGCCGGGTGTCCGGAATTTACGTCCCAAGTTATTCAAGACACGCTCAAATGACAAATCAAAAAAAGTTAAATTTTGTGAAAAAAAAGGTATTTTTCGGAATATCTTGCGGATAGGGTTTGCCTTTTTGTTTTTTTTATATCATATTGAATTGCAGAATTTGATAATTATATGAGCGAAATCTGGTGAGGCATATGGAAAAAGCAAAAATGGCATATAAGACCAAGCGTCTGATAAAAAAGATAATTTCGTGGGCGGGATTGTTTTTCTTTGTCGTGGCGGCTTACATGCTGTATGTGCAGCTCTCCAAATACAGCTGGGCTGATATTGAGGCCGCGCTGTTCAGTATTCCGAAACATAATCTGCTGATGGCGGGGCTGGCGTCTTTGGGCGGCTATGTGGCTTTGTCTTCTTACGATTATCTGGCGCTGCGCTATATTCATCGCAGGCTGAATCCGCTAAAATGGATTTTTGCCGGATTTATCGGTTTTTCGGTCAGCAACAATGCCGGACACGCCATTGTTTCCGGCGGGACAATCCGTTATCGCCTGTATACGCGCTGGCGTTTTCACGGGCAGGAAATCGTACGGATGGTGACTTTTTCGGGATTTACCTATCTGGTGGCGTGTTTCTTTTTGATTATCATGGGATATGTGCTGACGCCGAGCCATGCTTTCGGCGCCGGATCGGTGTCGCGGCTGACGACGGAAATCATCGCGGTGGTTTCGGCTTTGGGACTGCTGATTTATTTCGGAATGTCGCTGTTTTATAAAAAGCCGATTATCATTAAAGACGTGGAGTTTGACATTCCGTCTTTTAAGATGGCGCTGGCGCAGGTGTTTATCGGCGGGGCGGATATTCTGATGGCGTCGCTGGTGCTGTATTTTTCGCTGATACCGTTTGTGGATATTTCTTTTGACGTGTTTATCGGCGTGTTTATCATTGCGCAGGTGCTGGGTGTTTTCAGCCAGGTGCCGGGCGGGCTTGGCGTTTTTGAAGGGTTGTTTATGTACATTATTCCCGGCGAGCATAATCAGGCCACGTTGTTCGGAGCGTTGATTGCCTACCGGATTATTTATTATCTGTTGCCGCTGGTGGTTTCCGGCATTGTTTTGGTGTCGTACGAGACTTATTTGAAAGTGGTCAAAAAACAGCGGCTGGAAAAGCTTAAGATTTTCAGAGCCGAGGCGATAAAAGAAGCAATTGCCGAAAAGCCCGAATAAACAAAAACCCCGCAATTCCGGCGGGGTTTTGCTTTGAAGCAAACAAATTATTCATTGCCAAGAAAGCCGTTGATTTCTTCCGTCAAATATTCTTCAAAACTAACCGGGTCGGAGACCATGTCGGGCAGGTTGTCCAATTTTTGATAAGCAAAGGCGGCGCCGTCGTCTATCCGCTGCAGAACAACCTCGAGCGGGCGGTTGAGATTGTAGGTGTCGATAAAGTCGTTTTCCCGGTCGTTTTGATAGTTGATGAGATACATGTTATATTGGTCGGCAAAGTTTTCGTTGTAGACCTGTTCCACCAATTCAACGGCATCGGCGCAGTTGTAACAGGGATCGTTGTTGAAAAAAACGTAGATTATAGACTTGTTTGCGTTGGTGTCGGACGCGTCAAAATATTCCTGCAGCGGCTGATTTTCATTATAAGACGGGTATTCCTGTGCTGCAACGGACGCTGACAGGCAGCAAAGTCCCATGATTAATGCAAAATGTTTCATTGGCAAAAAACTCCTTAAAAGCCGGGGCGCCTTTAAGGAGTTTGAGTTAAAGGCGCGTTGTCAGAGCGGGGCGCAGGCCTGTTTGAGCCATTTGAGGACGTCGGTGTCAAGCTCTTTGCCAAGCTCGGCTTCTACCCGGCGGTGATATTGGTTTACCCAGTCCAGTTCCTCCCAGGTTAAAAGATATTTATTGATGAGCCGTTTATCAATGGGCGCCAGCGTCAAAGTTTCAAAAGAGAGCATGGGCTGCGGAAATTCCGGCGCCTTGACTTCGGTGATGACGCCCAGATTTTCGATGCGGATGCCGTAAGAGCCGGGGTGATAATATCCGGGTTCGACAGAGCAGACCATGCCGGGCTGCAGCGGTGAGTAGGAATTGCGCGGCGAAAGCCCTTGAGGTCCTTCGTGGACGTTCAGAAAACAGCCGACGCCGTGTCCGGTGCCGTGTTTGTAGTCTTTGCCGCAGCGCCAGAGGACGCTGCGGGCGATTGCGTCAATGGCGCAGCCTGATGTGTCGGCCGGAAAAATTGCCGTGGCGGCGGCAATATGCGCCTTCAAAACCTGAGTAAAGCTGTCTTTGATTTCCTGCGGCGGATTGCCGAGCGCAATGGTGCGGGTGATGTCGGTGGTGCCGTCATAATATTGGGCGCCGCTGTCCAGCAGCAGGACCGAATCGTTATCCAGCAGGCGGTTGGTGTTTTCGTTTGGCTGATAGTGGACAATCGCCCCGTTGGGGCCGCTGCCGGCAATGGTTCCGAAACTGTCCGAAAAGAAATTTTCGCCTTTGGCCCGGAACCGGCGAAGCTGACTGACAACGTCAAGTTCGCTGAGGCCGGTGCGGTGATGGTCAAGCCAGTGTAAAAAACGAACCATGGCGATGCCGTCGCGGTGATGCGCCCGGCGGATGCCGTCCAGTTCGACCGGGTTTTTGACGGCTTTCCATTTTTGAATGGGATCAGCCAAGTTGACCAGCCAGATTTTGAGATTTTTCATGATGTTTTGCAGTTGTTTCGGGGTCTGATTGAAGCTGAGACCTATTTCTTTGCCCTTGTAGGCGGCAAGCTCGTTTTCAATGCGCTTCATGTCGGTGGTGAACAGGCTGACTTCTCCCGAGCGGTCTACCAAGGCAAAGGCCCGGAGCAACGGCGTGTCCGGCAGGCAGGACGAGCGCAGGTTCATCAGCCAGGACACGGCATCGCACTCGCAGATGAAATAGGCGTCAAGTCCGTTTTGCTTCATAAAATCGGTGAGGTAGGAAATTTTTTCATCCATTGACACGCCGCAGAATTTGATGTCATGTTCAAAAATTTCCGCCGGATGGGAGGACAGTCGAGGCGGAAGGATTTTCTCACCGCAGTCGACAAACGTGTGGCGTTTCAGGGTTCGGTTCCAATAATCGGTTTCGCTGATTGAGTGACACCAGGCGTCATAACCGATGACACAGGGCTCAGCAAGGTTTTTCTGCATCCAGGCGCCGAGGCTGTCGGTTGTGCAGACAACGGTGATTTGGGCCGGGTCGGTTTCCTGCGCGGCTTGAAGTTCGTAACGGCCGTCAACCAGCAAAAACGCTTTGTCCCGGAAAACAATCAGACTGCCGGCGGAACCCGTAAAGCCGCTGAGCCGGCGGAGCAGATTTTCTTCGGGAAGCACGTCTTGTCCCAAAAACATGTTGTTGCGGGTGATGATTAAGGCGTCCAGTTTGCGGCGTATCAGTTTTTTTTGTATTTCGGAAAGAGTCATTGCATGTTCCTTGTTATTTTTCTTTTTGCATAAGGGCGGCGCGCCAGTTGTCCAGTTCATAAAGCCGGCACAGCGTCAGACCGTGTTTTTGATGTTCGGAAATTACCCAGTCGGCTTGATTGTCAACAAAGCCGGAAAGGATTGCATAGCCGCCTGATTTGAGCGAAGCGGCCAATTGTGGCGCCATTTCAATCAACGGGCGGGCAAGAATGTTGGACAGAATTAAATCGTAGGGGGCGTTTTCTTTGACTGGCGGTGCCTGATAGCCGTTGCTGACGGCGGCGTTTATCCGGTTGGCAAGGTTGTTGTCAGCAGCATTTTCCCGGGTGACCCAGACGGCTTCTTCGTCAATGTCAACGGCGGTGATGTTGCAGTTTTTTTGCCAAAGTTTGGCAGCAGCCAGCGACAAAATTCCGGAGCCGGTGCCGACGTCAAGAATCCGTTTCGGAGGAAAGCCGCTGTGATACAGGTCGCAAATTGCTTTGAGGCAGGAACGGGTGGTTTGGTGGTCTGACCCGAATGCGGTGGCGGCGTAAATCCGCAGCGGAATTTTTTCGGTCAGCGGTGCGGCGGTTTCGTGGATGCCGTAAATCATAAAATCTTCAACCTCAAACGGGGCAAATTTTATGACATAATCTTTGAGCCAGTTGGTGCTTTCAAGCCGGGAAATTTTGTATTCGGGAAGCGGCAGTCCTCGCTCGCGGGCGGCTTTCAGCATGCATTCTTCATCAAAATCGCCGCTTTGGTAGCCGACGTATTCGTCATTGCCGTCATCGTCATAATTGCAGGCGGTTACTTCAAAATATTCTTCCAAAAAAGCTTCCAGGGCGTCGGTGTTTTGTCCCCGGGGAAAAAAGCTTATCTGCCAGCAGCTGCTCGTCATGGCCGATTTATCCTCTATCTTTATAAACATTTATTTACTAACGCGAGTTTATAGTATAATAATTAAAAATAAATTTAATTCTAACACGGGAATGCAAAATGAAAAAAGGTGCCCTGCTCTGCGGAATTATGATGCTTTCTTCTTGTATATATGCCGGAAACCACGAGAATATCGGGGCTTTTCGGAATGATGTTTTTTCGATGTGGAACGGATATTCCATCACTTTTTATGACGACAGCCGTCCCGAACTGGTCAAAACGGAAATGATTGAAGACCGGAATTATAAGAAAAATGAATCGGCTACGGCCTATCGCGGTTATTCGGTTTTGAACAGCAAACGCTATCGCAAAGACTATTACAGCCAGGTTTATCTGCACCCCAATAAATCCGGCGCCCTGAATACGGCTTCGGTTCCGCATAAATTTGAGCCCTCTGACAGGTTGAAACTGTTGGGCGAAGTGTCTATCGACGGGCAGACTTACAGGCTGGTGCCCAGCGAGATGAAGGATTTTGTCTTCTTGATTGACAAAGACGGCGCTTTTTATAATAAAATGGGGAAGGTCAACGGCGGCAGCCTGATTTTGCTGGATCCGGAATTTTTTCCGTATCCCGATGATTTGCGACTGGTGGAGGTGGCGTCTTCTTCTTCCACGCAGACAAAACCGGTGGAAGGTTTTGACGTCAAATATGACGGCATCCGCATGGACCGCATCTGGTTTACTTATCTGGACTATGCCGATAAAGACGGCGGGCGTTTTGAAAATATCAGCTTTCCGAACAAGCCGGGGCTGATTGAGATTAACGGTATCGGTTTTCGGATTTTGAATGCGACGGATGAGAAAATCGACTACATGGTTTTGAAAGATTAAAAAAATCTTGCGTGTCGGAACAGTTTGTTGTATAAGACACCCGAATTAAGATTTTTTTAGGAGTAAATAGATGTCTGGACACTCCCAGTTTAAAAATATTATGTATCGAAAAGGGGCTCAGGATGCCAAAAAAGCAAAAGTTTTTGCCAAGCTGGCCCGCGATATTACGATTGCCGCCAAAAGCGGTCTGCCCGAACCGGATAAAAATCCGCGTCTGCGTCTGGCTATTCAGGCGGCCCGCGCCGAAAGCATGCCTAAAGATAATATTGAACGCGCTATTGCCAAAGCCAGTCAAACGGCCGGCGGTGATGATTATGTTGCCGTGCGTTATGAAGGTTTCGGTCCCGGAAAAGTTGCCGTTATTGTCGAAGCTCTTACGGATAACAAAAACCGTACGGCCGGCAATATCCGCACCATTTTCGGCAAACGCGGCGGCGTTATGGGTGAAAGCGGTTCGGTTACCTTTAATTTTGAACGCATCGGATTTATTCAATATCCGCTGAGTGTTGCTGATGCCGACAAAATGTTTGAAACTGCTTTGGAGGCCGGTGCCAATGATGTGGTCAGCGATGACGAACACCATGAGATTGAAACGCTTCCCGATGACCTGAATACCGTGACCGAATCCTTGGAAAAACAGTTTGGTACGCCGTCAGCCTCCCGGCTGGATTGGAAGCCTCTGGTCAAAACAGATGTTCCCGATTTGGAGACGGCTCAGAAGTTTTTGGATTTTATTGATACGCTGGATGATGATGACGATGTTCAGCATGTTTATCACAATGCCGAGATTTCTGATGAAATTATGGAAAAACTGAACGCCGAATAAAGCGGTGTCCGGCAAAAATGCTTTACTGAAGAGCCGGTTGAGTTTGTCAGCAGGCTCTTCCTTTTTTTGAAGGAGGCAAAATGCGTATCTTGGGGCTGGATCCCAGTTTGTCGTCTACCGGCTGGGGAATTGTCGATGCCGTGGACAACCGATTGCGTTATGTGGCAGACGGTTTTATTCCCACCGATGCCAAAATGCCCATTTCGGAAAGGCTGGCGTTGATTAACAAAACCCTGTGTGATATCATACGGCAGTATCAGCCGCAGGAAGCTGCCATTGAGAAGGTGTTTCTCAATTCCAATCCGGTGTCGACCATTAAACTTGGCATGGCCCGCGGGGTGGTTATTATGTCACCGGCTCAGTTTGATATCAGTGTGACAGAATATGAGCCCAATAAAATTAAAAAAGCCGTTGTCGGTGTCGGCAAAGCCGAAAAAAATCAAGTGGAAACTATGGTCAAAGTTCTGCTTCCCGGTTGCAGGCCAAAAAACAACGACTCTTCCGATGCGCTGGCTATAGCGATTACGCATGCGCATCTCAGGGGGATAAGCCGTCTGGCTGGTGTCTAATACAGATTTAGCGGGACGGCGAAATGCTCATTTACGTTTAATGTAAACTCCGCTTTCGCCGCCCTAAAATCTTATTATCCACGCACGCCATCCGGCTTATCCTCCGGGCAGAGGATGAATTTCGTGATGTTGCGGTCTGGCTGGTGTCTAATACAGATTTAGCGGGACGGCGGAAAGGTTGTATGACGGACGCTTAATACAGAAATTGCGGGTTGAAAGTTTCCTCAC
>CASFLC010000134.1 GCA_949295475.1 uncultured Pseudomonadota bacterium | reverse complement strand
TGGGGCACCAAGAACTGCGACAATGCCTGCGGCGGCACGCGAAGCTGCTGCAAAACCGCAGCCGAATACTGCAAAGACAAGGGCTATGCGCAGCAGATCTGTACCGGAGAACAAATCAAGACTGTTTGCGAGGCGGATAGTGCGTATGTCAAATGCGAAATTAATCCTGATTGTCAGGTGACGCCGGTCAGTGTTCCTGCCAACGGTTATTGTTCCACCACCAACAGCTGTGACATCTGTACCGGTTGGGAATGCAATGACGGCTATAAAAAAGATGGCAATGCTTGCATTGAGGAAGAACCGGCAGATCCTTGTCAGGATTATCTGATTACATTACATCCGGATATTATAAAGATTACCTCTGAGGATGAATTTAAAACCAATGCAGCCGCAGGAGGAAAACATTTAGCGATAATGAACAGAATAACAGCAAGTTTTGATGAATTTACCATTGCAAACGGAACTCACATCTATTTCTTTGGAGATGATGCATACGCTCAAAAAGTTTGCAATTTTAACAGCTCTGCTATTATGGGCCGAAAACTTACAATCAATGATGTAACAATCCATGGAAAAGGAGAAGTAGCTGCTCCGAATATTACTTTACAGGGAACCTTGGATGCCCCCGAGACCACTCTCAACGGAACGCTAAACCTCAGCGAAAATTGGAAAATAAAAGCGTTGCAAAATCTTTTGGGAAGTTCGTTAACCAGTGCGTCATTTGCTAATAACAACAATGATATCAGACTGACCAACATCAGTAACCTGGTGGACATGGGCGTCCCTATGCCGCCGAATGCAAGAGTCTTTTTGAGCGGCGCGTCTGCATATAATCTTACAATAACCATGTCATCTTTTAACGATGTTGAACTTGATCTCAGCAACAGCACGGAAGCCATCATGGCCATAATAAGCGGATTTGATCCGTATTTTTACGATGACGGAACAGTATTAGACCCGAATGATTTCGATTATGATAATCCGTCAACAGTATATGTCCATGATGGAAATGTTACATTGGCCGGTGTCCATTCAAGCACGCCTCTTGATTTAGACGCAAGAAACGCCAACATTGATATTGGAATGTCAGACTCCGCAGCATGGAGTTATGACTCCAATTGCTCCAGTCGTCACATATCTTTGACCAACTCAACATTAGAAAGCGGATATCCTCTGTTCATACCCTCAAAATACAACAACACATGCGCGGAACACGGATTGGCCCTGTCCGTCTACTTATACAACAGTTCAATTAGTGCTCAAGGCGCAACCGAAAGTGGAAAGAACAAACAAATCTACATCGCGGACGGACCGATATACGGCGGGGATTTCTGCACCGGAAACAATAGATGCTCCGGAAATTAACCAATTATCCCCGGAAGCACCAATCTTCCGGGGATAATATTGATTCACATCGCCTTTAAAATATATTCGCTGAGTTTTTCGCTGAAAAACGACGGATCGCTCACCGCTTCGCCCTCGGCAATTTTTGCCTGATCCAGAAGCATCCTTGAAATCTCCTCAATTTTCGGCTTATCCGCTTCGTTGGCCGTCATATCGGCCAGCTTGATAATCAGCGGATGATAGGGATTCAGCTCCAAAATTCTGGTGCTGGCAAACGCCGTCTGCTGTTGATGCGTACGCATCAGGCGTTCCAGATGAATACTCATCTGCCCGTTTTCCACGGTCAGACTTGCCGGAGACTTGGTTAACTTTTCCGTCGTGGTAACCTTGCCGACTTCATCTTTAAACTGCGCGCTCATCATATCAGTCAGCTTTTTGAGACTGCCCTCATCGGCCTTGGCTTCCTTGCGTTCAAAACTCATGTCCGCCTGCGCCTGAGCTGCATGTTTGACGGCAAATCCCTTATAGTTCGGCAATGTCTGCGGCCAAAACTCGTCAATCGGGTCCGTCAGCAGCAAAACTTCTACGCCTTTTTCCTTAAAAGCCTCCAGCTGCGGATTGTTGCGCAACACCCGGACGTCATCGCCGGTAATGTAATAAATCGCCTTCTGCCCCTCCTGCGCCCGGGAAATATAGGCGTCCAAAGTCGTCAGCTTTTCATCATCGGCGGTCGATGCAAAATAAGACAATCCGGCAATTTCCTCTCGATTGGAAAAATCTTCGTAAATACCTTCCTTGAAAACAATACCGAAACTCCGCCAGAACTTCATGTAATCGTCATAATTTCCGGCGCGTTTTTTCAATTCCTTAAGCAGGCGCGAGACCGTTCCGTGTTTGATTTTTTCAATCAATGCGCTGTGCTGCAGCATCTCTCGTGAAATGTTCAGCGGCAAATCAGCGGAGTCGATGACACCCCGGACAAACCGCAGATAATTTGGAATTAATTCTTCAACCTTGTCGGAAATAAAGACTTTATTGACATACAGTTTCAACCCGGTCTTGCGGTCCGGCTGAAACAAATCATACGGCGGCTCAGAGGGAATATACAGCAGTCCCGTATACTCAATATTCCCCTCCGCCTTAAAATGCAGGGTCAGCCACGGATCGTCAAAGTTTTTGGAAATATGATGATAAAATTCCTTATACTGATCTTCCGTAATCTCGGACTTATGCCGCATCCACAACGCCGAAGCGGTATTGACGGTTTCTTCGCCTGCCTCGCCGAGTTCCAGCACAATCGGATAATCAATATGGTCGGAATAAGTACGGATAATATGGCGCAAATAAATCGTATCGGTATAATTTTTGGCGTCTTCCTTCAAAAACAGCTTAATATCCGTCCCGTTGACGGCGCGCTCGGCTTCCGTAATTTCAAACCCGTCGACGCCGTTGGATACCCATTTCCAGGCTTTATCCTCTCCAGCTTTGCGGGTAATGATTTCCACCTTGTCGGCCACCATAAACGCCGCATAAAAACCAACCCCGAACTGTCCGATTAAATCCACCGCCGACCCGTTGTCTTTGACATTGCGGACAAATTCCGCCGTACCCGATTTTGCGATTGTACCCAGGTGATTGATTAAATCTTCTCTGTTCATACCGATTCCGTTATCCGAAACCGTTAGCGTATTGGCCTTGGAATCCGGTGTAACGGTAATTTTAAACGCCCCCGAAGCCTTGGCGATATCCGGCGTTGTCAACGCCAGATACTTCAGCTTGTCGCAGGCATCGGAAGCATTGGAAATCAGCTCCCGCAAAAATATCTGTTTTTCCGAATACAGCGAATTGACCACAATATCCAGCAGTTTGCTGACTTCAGCCTGAAATTCTAACTTGTCTGCCATAATAAAAACTCCTTCATTAAACGGCTTTTTTATCTATATGGGGACAAATCTGTGGCGATGCAAGTTTTTTTACTTGATTTATTTCATAATCCGGGTAATCTGAGAAAGATTTTTAAATAAACTTACTTTGGAGTTAAACTTATGGTATCTGTTGTTAATGACAAATGCGTTAAATGCAAATCCTGCGCCGATGTCTGCCCGGTAGACGCTTTCCATGAAGGCGACACTCAGCTGGTGGTTGATCCCGACACCTGCATTGATTGCGGCGTATGCATTTCCGAATGTCCGCAGGAAGCCATCACTTCCGATGACGAAGCCGATGAAAAATGGATTAAGTTCAACGCAGAAAACGCCAAAAACTGGCCGAACGCCAACGCTTAATCTTTTGCTGAAGCAACGCAAACTCCCTGTTCCGTCAGGGAGTTTTTTTTTGCGCCGTCAACCGCCCAACAAACTATTGCGTCTTAAACAAAAATGCTTTAATAATAAAAAACAAAACATCTAAACAAAAAATAAGGATTAACCATGATAGCCAAACAACAGGAAACCACCTATTACGATGTCGTCGGCATCGGCAACGCCATTGTTGACGTTCTGGCCAAAGTCGGCGAAGGTTTTCTCAAAGAACGTCAGCTCGAAAAAGGCGGCATGACGCTGGTCGATGCCGTGGCTGCCGGAAAGATTTACGCCGATCTGGTCCCCGAAAGGGAAGTTCCCGGCGGTTCCGCGGCCAACACCGTTGCCGGGCTTGCCTCACTCGGCGGCGCCCCCGCATTTATCGGAAAAATTCACGATGACGAACTCGGACAGGTGTTCACCCGCGACATCGGCGTTGCCGGCGTAGACTTTTTCACCCCGCCGCTGAACGAAGGACCTGTAACGGGACGCAGTATCGTATTGGTCACGCCGGATGCCCAGCGCTCCATGTTCACCTATCTTGGCGCTTCAAAAAAGCTCACCGTCGAAGATATTGATGAAAACATCATCAAAGCCAGCCGCATTACCTACCTTGAAGCTTATCTCTGGGATGAACAATGCGATAAAGAAGCCATGATAAAAGCTGCCGAAATCGCCCACAATCACGGCCGCGACGTCGCTTTCAGTCTCTCTGACAAATCCTGCGTCAACCGCCATCGCGAAGAATTTCTGGAATTCATCAAAACCCATGTCGACATTTTGTTCGGCAACGAAGACGAAATCGTCTCGCTGTTTAACGGTGAAGATTTTTACAAAACGCTTGATTTGATAAAACCGCACGTCGATATTGCCGCCATTACCCGCGGCGCCAAAGGCTCCGTTGTTGTCAACGGCCGCACCAAAACTTTCGTGGAAGCGGAAAAGGTCGAAAACGTCGTTGATTCGACCGGCGCCGGCGATTTATATGCCGCGGGATTTCTTTATGGTCTGACCCAGGGACGCAGCCTCGGCACCTGCGCCATCATCGGCTCAATTGCCGCCGCGGAAATCATCGGTCACTACGGAGCCCGCCCGGAAGTCAGCCTGCGCGGTCTGGTTCGCAATAAATTGTTGTCCTACGGCAAACGTGCCTGAAAGAGGCATACCCCGGCGCGATTTTCGGCTCCGCTCCGGCGGAGCCTTTTATTGTAACAAGAAAACTACCGGCTAGGCCGGTAGTTCCAAAGAGCTTATAGCTTTGCAGATAAAAAACTCCTTTGCTAGAATAAAGGTGACGGTCTGGTAACTGTCTAATAAAAAGCAAAGGAGTTTTTTTATGAAC
>CASFLC010000133.1 GCA_949295475.1 uncultured Pseudomonadota bacterium | reverse complement strand
GGCGATTAACACGTCAATCACGCAGGTTGAAGCGGCGATTTCGAAACTCCGGACGATGGCTTCCGAATTCGGTAACAACTACTCCATCGTTCAGAACCGCGAAGACTTCACCGAGAACCTGATTAACGTTCTGGAAGAAGGTGCCGACAAGCTGACCCTGGCCGATATGAACGAGGAGTCCGCCAACATGCTGGCTCTGCAGACCAGACAACAGCTGGCCATTAACTCCCTGAGTTTGGCTTCTCAGGCTGCCCAGTCTGTTCTGAGCTTGTTCTAATCCGCTCGGAAACAAAATTAAAAAAGGCAGGGTTCCTTCCCTGCCTTTTCTTGTGTCCAAAAGAGCCGGAACAGATAATCCGGATCTTAATTTCCAAAAATGTCGATGTCAGTTTTTTCGAAACTTTTTCGCCATGCGCTGCCAAAATCCCAAACGCTTTTTCTTTTCATAATGCGGTCGATGCCACAAAAATCCTGGATACTCGCGATTTTGAGCATAAAAGGCATTCCCAATCCGGATACCCTCTTCGCTGCAGGAAAAAACACCGTAATTCTGCTCCAACAGCCGATCTTCAATCCAAATATACAGACAGGCACAGTCCGAAGAGCTTCCGGATCTTAGCAACACAGCGTTTTTAAACGGCGACAAATCCTCACCGCAACCGATGAACAAAAAAGTTTTTTCCGGCAGAGACCAGCCGAAAAGACGGGTTTTGTCATCTTCCTCGCAAACCAGTTTGTAAAAGCCGGGCGGCAGAAGCTCGTTGTTTTCAGCAAGCAATGTCCAACCTTTTTTGGGATTTTCAAACGCTCTGACGTTTTCTTTTACACCATCTTCATTTATTATGAAGAAATTTCTCTTTTTTATTTTTTTTATCATAATAATTAAAATTAAAAATTCGTAATCATGACGATGAACATAATCTATTTTGGACAAAAGAGCAACAAAAAAACTCCGCGAAGGGAGTTTTTTGTAATTTTAAAGGCCTCAGTCGACTTTTTTCAAATCCGCCGCAACCTTGGGATCCCGCAGCAGTTTTTCAATATTGTCGACTTGTTCAAAACTCTTGTCTACCTTAAACACCAACTCCGGCGCATACCGCAGCTGCATTTTTGCTGCAATTTGCTTTCGCAGATAGTTCGCAGCCAGTTGCAGGCCGCCGATAACTTCCTGCAGATGGGTGTTGTTGAGCGTCATCAGATAAACGGAAGCATATTTCAAATCCGGAGAAACCTTTACTTCGGTAAGCGTTACAATCGTATCTATTCCTTCCAGATTATGAATTTCGCCCCGTTGAATAAACCCGGCCAGAATCCGCTTGATTTCCTGTCCGACGCGCAATTGCCGCTGGGAAGGCTCTTTGTTTTCAGCCATACTCAATCTCCTTAAAAACCAGTTTTAGCAAGATATAACCGCAAAAAGCAAATTAATCAAGCAGATTTCGCGGCGGTTTACAGCACTTCGCGCCGTCCCACATGGTCGGGAGCCGAGATGATTCCCTCCTGCTCCATGCGGTCAATCAGGGTGGCTGCCCGGTTATACCCGATGCGCAGCCGCCGCTGGATATAGCTGGTTGAGGCTTTTTTATCCGCCTGCACTATGGCAACCGCCTGCGTGTATAAATCGTCATCGCTGTTGCCGCCGCCAAAACTCCCGCTGTCAAACACGGCCGCGCCGCCATTTTTATCTGTATTCAGTTCGCCTTCGGTAACTGCCTCGACATATTCCGGTTCTCTCTGAGCCTTCAAAAATTCAACGATCGCCTCGACTTCCGCGTCTTTGACAAACGGCGCATGGACGCGTTGCGGCCGCTGCCCCGCCGGCATATACAGCATATCGCCCATTCCCAGCAATTGTTCGGCGCCCTGTTCGCCCAAAATAGTGCGGCTGTCGATTTTTGACGTTACCTGAAAACTGATGCGGGTCGGAAAATTGGCTTTTATCGTACCGGTGATAACATCTACCGACGGCCGCTGCGTTGACATAATCAGGTGGATGCCTGCAGCGCGCGCCATTTGCGCCAACCGTTGAATGGCCGCCTCGACTTCTTTGCCGGCAACCAGCATTAAATCCGCCATTTCGTCAACCACAATTACGATATACGGCAGCGGCGTCAAATCCACGGTCTGTTCTTCGTAAATCGGCTTGCCCGTTTCCGAGTCAAAACCGGTTTGTACCGTCCGGGTCACTTTTTCGCCGCTGGCGCGCAGTTCTTCCAACCGTTTATTATAACCGGTAATGTTGCGCACATTCATTTGAGCCATGGCGCGGTAACGGTCTTCCATTTCACGCACGGCCCATTTAAGCCCGATGACCGCCTTGGCCGGATCGGTAATCACCGGCGTCAGCAAATGCGGAATTCCGTTGTACATGGTGAATTCCAGCATTTTGGGGTCAATCATAATCAGCTTGCATTCTTCCGGCCGCATTTTATACAGCAGGGAAATAATCATTGAGTTAACCCCGACCGATTTACCGGAACCGGTTGTTCCCGCCACCAGCAGGTGCGGCATTTTTGCCAGATCGGCATAAGTGTTTTTGCCGCCGATGTCCTTCCCCAAGGTTATTGCCAGTGCAGCTTTGGATTCTTTAAAGTCATTGCTTTCGAGTAAGTCGCGCAGATAAACAATTTCTCTGGTTTTGTTCGGCAGTTCAATGCCTATGGTATTGCACCCGGGCACCACGGCAATACGCACCGACACGGCGCTCATTGAACGGGCAATGTCATCGGCCAGACCGATAACTCTGGCGGTTTTGGTGCCGGGCGCCGGTTCCAGCTCATACAGGGTAACCACCGGACCGGGACGGATATTGACAATCTTGCCGTTAACGCCGAATTCCTGCAGCACGCTTTCCAAATCCTGCGCCACTTTTTCAAGTTCTTTCTGGCTGACCGCGTTGTGTTTGTCTTTGTTGACGCCCAACAGGTTAATGTCGGGGTAACGATAGCCGTCGTCGACTTTGCGCGTTTTGGGCACCGGACGGTTTCCTTTTTCTTTGTTGTCCTTATTTTCTTTGACTGTTGGTCTGGCCGGAAGCTCGTCTTCCTGCAGCTTGGGTTCACGACGCAGACGGGGTTCGCGTTTTTTGCGGGTTTCGGGCTCTTTAACCGCACTTCGTTTAAATAAAGCGGCAAAACTCTTCAAACCGCTCCACAACATAACGGCTCCCGCCGCCGCAACCAGACATGCCTTTTTCAAAGCACGGTACCAGGCACCCAGTGTAATGCCGCAGGCCAGATTGAATCCCAGCAGCGCAATAATTCCGAAAACGGCTCCCAGAATATAACGTCCGTAATCATAAACATAAAACCGGTTAAACAGCGTCATAAACTGGCGGGCCAAAAAATAACCGATGTTGCCGCCTGTTTTAAAATCATCCAACGGCAGCAGCAAGCTGCAGGTTATGGCCAGAGACACAGTTCCGACCAGCCAGGCGAACATCCGCCAATACGGGCGTATCAACCCCTGCAGCCGCACAAAACCATATCCCCAGACAAACCAGGCAATCAGGAATACCGGCAGAGCCGCCCCCAGCCAGGTCAGTATAAAGTCGGCGTTGGCCGCGCCGTATAAGCCGAGCAGATTTTGCACCGGCAAAGAAGAAGCCATGTTGGCGGAAACGTCCGTTTTATGATAAAACAAGCAGCTCAGCCACAGGCTGACCGTCCACATCATCAGCAGCAGGCCACCAATCCGCCATGCGGTTTTAACCCAAAAAGATTTTTCCTTCTTCTTTTTTGCCATTTTCCTATCCGTAAAAATCGTCTTTCGGGCGTTATTATAGGCTCAAATTCTCAATATTCTCTTAATAAAAAACATTTCATAAAATGCTTTTAAAACTTGACTTTCGGGGATTATCGGCTAAAGCTTTTTACTGAAACTAATAATAAGGAAAATTCGTATGAAAAGAGCTTTCGTATTCCCCGGCCAAGGGTCTCAATTCGTCGGCATGGGGAAAGAACTCGCTGATAATTTCTCATCAGCCAAAGAGGTTTTCCAGGAAGTCAACGAAGCCCTTTCGCAGGATCTGTTCAAAATTATGGTTGAAGGTCCGGAAAGCGAACTCGGCCTTACGACCAACACCCAGCCGGCCCTTATGGCGCATTCAATGGCTGTGGTCAGAGTTCTGGAAAAAGATTTTGGAATCCGTTTAAAAGATTATGCAGATTTTGTAGCCGGTCACTCTCTGGGCGAATATTCCGCGGCCTGCGCTGCCGGAGTGTTTTCATTGACAGACACGGCTAAACTGCTCCGAACCCGCGGCGACGCCATGCAAAAGGCCGTTCCCGTCGGGGTCGGGGGCATGGCCGCCGTTATCGGCGTGTCTTATCAGGATGTTTTGGCCTTGGCGGAAGCATGCGCAGACAAAAAATATATTTGTGTTGCCGCCAATGATAATGCCGACGGACAGGTTGTCTTGTCGGGCCACATGGCCGCAATTGAAAAAGCGGTCGAAATTGCTTCGGAGTTCGGGGCCAAACGCTGCATTAAACTGCCGGTCAGCGCACCTTTTCACAGTCCGCTGATGCAGCCGGCCGCCGAGGTTATGGCGGAAGCGCTCGGCAAAGTCAAAGCAGCCAAACCGGAAATTCCCTTAATTTCCAATGTGCTTGCCTCGGCCGTCTCTGATGAAAAAGAGATTGTCCAAAATCTGATAAAACAAGTTACCGGCTCGGTCCGCTGGAGAGAAACCGTCGACTACATGGCGGAAGAAGGCGTTGCCGAAGCGGCTGAACTCGGCGCCGGAAAAGTATTATCCAATATCATCAAACGCAGCGGCAAAGGCATTACCGCAATGGCTGTCGGTTCCGTTGCCGAGATTGAAGAGCTTGCCAAAAGCTTGCAGAATCAATAACCCTAAAATCCCCGTTGGGAAGGAGAATATAAATGTTTGAATTACATGATAAAGTTGCTCTGATTACCGGTGCTGCCGGCGGTTTGGGCGATAAAATTGCCCGGACGCTGCACAAGCAGGGCGCCACACTGGCCTTAACCGATATGCGCGAAGAGCCGATGCTGAAATTGAAAGCCGAACTCGGCGACCGGGTCGAAGTTTTTACTGCAAATCTGACCAATGCCGATGACGTTAAAAATCTGGTTTCCAAAGTAGAGGAGAAACTCGGACGCATTGATATTCTGGTTAACAACGCCGGACTTACCCGCGATAACCTCTTTATTCGGATGAGCGACGAAGACTGGCAGCTGGTTTTGGACGTTAATCTGTCCGCCGGTTTCAAATTGGCAAAAGCCGCTGTTCGCGGTATGATGAAACGCCGTTTCGGCCGCATTATCGGTATCGCTTCTGTTGTCGGCGTAACCGGAAATGCCGGGCAGGCCAACTATTCGGCTTCAAAAGCCGGCATGATTGCCATGAACAAATGTCTGGCTCAGGAAGTCGGCTCCCGTGGAATTACCGTTAATTCAATCGCACCGGGCTTTATTCGTACGCCGATGACAGACGTGCTGCCGCAAGATGTTAAAGACGCTTTGCTGGCCAAAATTCCCGAAGGCAAACTCGGTGAAGCTCAGGATATTGCCAATGTTGTTGCCTTCTTGGCTTCGGATGAGGCTCAGTACATCACCGGCCAAACCATCAACATCAACGGCGGTATGGCAATGATATAGTCCTTTTGTTGGATAAAAAAGAAAAGGCAGGGAAGGAACCCTGCCTTTTTTAATGTTCTTTCCAAGCGGATTAGAACAAGCTCAGAACAGACTGGGCAGCCTGAGAAGCCAAACTCAGGGAGTTAATGGCCAGCTGTTGTCTGGTCTGCAGAGCCAGCATGTTGGCG
>CASFLC010000132.1 GCA_949295475.1 uncultured Pseudomonadota bacterium | reverse complement strand
CGCCGGGAGATAAAACGGGCAGACGTTTCGGCAAATTCCGTAAACAGATAAAAAATTTGCCGTTTGAGGCTTTTTACACGCCTCTGGTTAACCTGAAAAAGCTAAGGCACACCGAACCGCCATACTAAGAGTCTTACTGTCACTGCTAACGGCACCGGACCCCAACTGAACACGCCACGCACGCTCATTATAAGCCTGGGTAGACGACCAGTGAATAAATAATTACTGCCCGTTTTGTCTTAACACCCGCCTTCTGCGGTTGTCGACAGTCCTTTTTCAAAAATTAAACCTGCACACTCCGGACGGCCGTGACCGTACAGATTCCGGCAAAACGTCTGCCCGCGCCAAACTTACTCCCCAGCGCCAGAGAGATAAAACGGGCAGGCGTTTTCGACAAACAATTCTCGCTGCAAACAGACTGAAAAAATTTGCCGTTTGAGGTATCGCACACACCTTTGGTTAACCTGAAAAAGCTAAGGCACACCGAACCGCCATACTATTATTCTTATTGTTATTGCTAACGGCACCGGACCCCAACTGGACACGCCACGCATCATTGTTATTGTTCTGGGTAGACGACCAGTTGATCAACAAGTACTGCCTGTTTTGTCTTAACAACCGCTTTCTGCGGCTGTCGGCAGTCCTTTTTCAAAAATTAAACCTGCACACTTTAGACGGCCGTAACCGAATAAATTCCGGCAAAAAGCACCTGCCCGTAAAATTTCGGAGAAAAACCGAAACTTCGGATTCAGGGATATCTTAAACCGCTGCGACCGTCAACCTTTCTTTTTTGCCTGTCGAAAAACCATATAGCCGTTAAAGCCGTTTTAAAGGGGGCTGCAGGCGATTTTCCGATTTTCAGGTATATCGGCATAAAAAATTCAATCGAGGGCGCTCACGCGCCCAAAAATAAATAGTTAAATAGATAAATAATTAAAAAGCTAAGGCACACCGAACCGCCATACTAACAGTCTTATTGCTATTGCTAACGGCACCGGACCCCAACTGGACACGCCACGCATCAAAGGTATAGTCCTGGGTAGACGACCAGTAATACGACGTTTCACTGATATCCGTTCCACCGACGGCCGTTATCGCCGCCCGAACCTTGGCAAACGCGTCTACGTTGTTGGCCCCCATCAACTGCAACTCCGCAAGATTCGGCAAAAACCATTCCCCGGCATACGTTCCTTCCGTTTTATACGCTGAACAATACGCCGCCGCCGGATAACTTCCCGCCGTTTCGCTGTCATTCAGATAAGTCAGGCAGGCAGTTCCCGTCTTGCCGCTCCACTGCGACGGATTGACCGCCGTGTCCGGACACATATCCTTGGTAATCGTTATCCGTTCATTTGACCATATCAAGCTTGATTGCTGCAATGCCGCAACCAAACCGTGATTGCCGTCCGAGGAATAAATCACGCCCACCGGTGTTTTGCCGTCCGCCTTCGCCCCGCAGCTTCCGTCCGAGAAGTAATAATCGCCGTAACAGCACTGCGCTTCCGTAATGCAACCGCTGCCGCAGGTACGCAGTCCTTTTTCCTCGCAGGTTTTTCTGGTCAGCTTATAACAGGACAACCCCGCAAACGTCACCGGTTCGCAATGATAATTCTCTTCATCGCACAAAGTGGAATACCCGCCGTCCGAACAATTTTTGCTGCTGAAGCACGCCGCCTTGGTCAAATCAAACGGACACCGAACCACCACGTTATAATCCGCGCATTCTTCCGCCGTCCGCGTATAACCGTAATCTTCGCAGGCGCTGCTCTGACACTCGGCGTTGGGATCCGTCACGCTGCCGACCGTGTTGCTGTCCCCGGCCTCCAGTTCCGAAACGCACATCACCTGCGTATTGTCAAACGGACAACGAATCATCTTTTTGCCCGCGCAATCCGCCTCCGTCTTGCTATACCCCAGCGTCACGCAATCTTTGTCATAACACGTTGCCTGCGCGGTTGACGCGAACGCCGCCACCACGGCCGCCATTGTCAAAACTTTTTTCATCTCTCGTCCTCCTTATTCCCAGCATGCTGCCCTGCCCTTGTCAAACGGGCAGTATATCGTGGTCATTCCCTCGCAGTCCGCTGCGTCGCGGTCATAGCCGAGCAAACCGCAGTCCGTTTCGGGAACGCTTTCCCAATAATTATCCGAATTTATTTGTCCGACCTCGCAAATGTCTTTCCGGCCGCAAGCCACATACTCCCGGTTAAACGGGCAATAGGCTTTGTCATAGCCTTCCGGACACTGCGACGGCGTCTTGTCGTATCCCAGACGACGGCAGTCTTCAAAATAAGCGCTGCACCAAAATACCGTGCCGTCGGCCTCCGCCTCCGTGCAGGCGTCATGCGGACTGCACTGCACATAATTCCTGTCAAATGGACAATAAATCTTTCCCTGCTTGCCGTCGCACTGCTCATCATCGGCCTCGTATCCCAACTGCTCGCAGCCGCTCTCCGGAACCGCGCACCAGTAATAATCCCGGCTAACCTCCGTCTCCGGCTCGCAGTCGCTCAGACACAAATGCAAGCTGCGGTCAAAAGGACAGGTCAGACTGCCGCGGCGGCTGTCGCACGACGTCCGCTTATATCCCAAATTCCGGCATTCCTGATTGGGAACCGCGCACCAATATTCGTCATCTTCCGCATAATCCAATGCGCAGCCCGTCGGACAATACTTGCTTCCGCACATCATGCAAATATATCCGTCCGGACAACTTGCCTGACAATTATCCGGACAACGGCACGCCGTATACAAAATGTCGTCTCCGCTTTGACAGCTTTGGGCGTCCAGTGCTCCCTGATACTCGCAAAGTTTATACTCCGGTCCGCAATCATGTTTCTGAATGGTGTACTTGGTCACGCCGCCGCAGGCCTGACATGTCGCCGCCGCCTCATAGCCGACCGGTATCGGACGTTTGTCATCATCATAGTCATATCCTTCGCACAAATTGCAGCAAGTGCCGTAATCGTTGGAATATTCGCAAAAAGGCTCGCCCAACTGATACCCTTCCTTGCACTCCTTTTCAAACGCGGCGCAGGCCCGGTCCAAATTCTCCTCACAAGACAAATACTTGCCGTCGCACTGCTCATAACCGACATAATACGGCGGCTGACAATTGTTCTCGTCATACTGGTAAATGCTCGGACAATGACAATTCTCCCAACATGTCCTGCCGGGAATGATATTCTGACGTGGCGTTCCCGTTTTGGGCGATTCGCAACTGTCCGCATAACCGTAATGCGAGCACAGCCGCTCAACATCTCCTCCTCCGCTGCCGCGGTCGTTTATCCGGTATCCGAACGGAACCACATAATCCGGCAAATAAGACGTGCGCGCCCACGCCGCTCCCGGCGCCAAAACAAGCAGCGCCGCAGCCAGCCGAACACTTTTCCGCAATTTTTGCCACACACCGGCCATTGTCGCCCACACCTTGAAAAGTCCTCGTCATTAGGCAAAAAAAATGTGAAAAATCAGAAAGTTTCCCCAAATTAAACACAAAAAATTTTTGCCTTACACCCTTCAGTATAACACATTAATTTTAATTAATCAATGTCGTATCAATATATGTGGACTAAAACGCTTTTAAAAGCCGTACAGAGTCATTTGAGGGTAAAAATGACTTTTTTGATAAAAAAATCAAAATCGGCCGTCTGAGGGGCTTAAAACACAATTTAAAGATTTCGGAATCAAAAACGACAACCTTAAACAAACAGAGAATTTCCCCGTATTTTTCAAAAAAAACTGACAAATAGATTGTTTTTTATACAAAAAAATAAATTTTTGACTTGACCGCAATTGTCAAAGAACGTATATTCTCCATAGATAAAAAATTATTGTAAAAACTGAGATATATGGAAAAAATTGTAATTATTCTTGGTGCTTCCATAGTCGGAATTATGTTCCTTGCCATGATTGTCATCGGCGCAATGGAAGTGTGGAACGGAGTGCATAAGTTTGTAAAAGAAACTTTTGTTTCTTCCAAGGTCTAGAAATTTACGCCGGCAGCCTCAACCTTTCGGCGGCATCAAATTAAAAAAGCTCCGGTCTAACCCAACCGGAGCTTTTCCGCAATTCAAACGCTTTTAAGCTAATCCAGAAAATAATTGCGCAGATAATCCTTCAAATCAGCCACGTTAACCCGCGTCTGCTGCATGGTGTCGCGGTCGCGGACCGTAACCGATTCCGGCTGGTTTTCAATCGTTTCAAAATCAACCGTCAGACACAGCGGCGTTCCGACCTCATCGTGCCGGCGATAAGCCTTG
>CASFLC010000131.1 GCA_949295475.1 uncultured Pseudomonadota bacterium | reverse complement strand
ACTTTAACAAAAGTCGGGGTCAGCTGAATACCGGCTTTGGCGTCAAAAATGGACGTCCGGGCATCACCCAAAAAGTCGGAAGAAACGACCTGATCTTCGGTGTAGCCCAAGATTCCTTTAAGCTCGCCTTCGGAGGCCTTCTTCATGGCGGCGCAGATTTCTTCATAAGTAGCCGGCTTCTTCAGGTTGGCTGTCAGATCAACAACGGACACGTCAAGAGTCGGAACACGGAAAGACATACCGGTCAGTTTGCCGTTCAAAGACGGGATAACCTTGCCGACAGCTTTGGCAGCGCCGGTAGACGACGGAATGATGTTGCCGGAAGCGGCGCGGCCGCCTCTCCAGTCTTTCATGGACGGACCGTCAACAGTCTTCTGGGTAGCGGTGGTAGAGTGTACGGTTGTCATCAAACCGTCTTCAATACCGAAAACATCGTTCAAAACTTTGGCAATCGGAGCCAGGCAGTTCGTGGTGCAGGAGGCGTTGGAAACAAACTGGGTCCCTTTAACGTAAGAGTCTGTGTTGACGCCGCAGACGAACATCGGCGTATCGTCTTTGGAAGGGGCGGACATAACAACATATTTTGCACCGGCGTCAATATGGCCCTGAGCTTTTTCTTTGGTCAGGAACAAACCGGTGGATTCGACAACATATTCGGCGCCGACTTCGTTCCATTTCAAATCGGCCGGATTCTTCTCGGCTGTAACGCGGATTGCTTTGCCGTTGACGACCAGTTTGCCGTCTTTGACTTCGATAGAGCCGTCGAACTGGCCGTGCATGGTGTCATAGCGAAGCATATAAGCCATATATTCAACGTCAATCAAATCGTTGATGCCGACGATTTCAATATCATTTCTTTTCTGGGCGGCGCGGAAAACCAAGCGGCCGATGCGGCCGAAACCGTTAATACCGACACGAATCATATTATTATCCTTCCTTATTATCAGTTTATTAAGCGTGCGGAACGCCCCGCACAGGCATATTTTAATCGTGCCTAATGTAGCACGAAAATCAATTTTTTCAAGCTATTTTTCAATCTGTGGACACTCGCGAATGCGTCTCAAAAGAGGGCGCCCCGCGTTATATGGTTTGACAGCGGACGTTTAAGGATATATAAGAAAGAACATCTTTTGATTTTTTAGAAATTTTTAAAATATTATTGGCATGAAAGATCTGATAAAATTTATCAAAAATTACAATCGAAAAAATTTGCATGACATTATTCATGGGCTGCAAAACTTTGATGATGGAACCGATGTCGAACAATGTCTTTTGCTTGCCGCCTGCATGGCCGTCGCTGCGGACGCAAAGTTTTACCCTTACATGCACGTTTTTTCGGCAAGATTGGAAATGTCTAAAGAAAGACGAACAATCTTTTTGGGAAAATCAATCGGTGTTGAAATCTCGGTAGAAGTGAGCGGTTGCCGTTATGTGCTTAAAATCGAACAGAAACACGAGATAAAGCAATATCTGTTTTTCTGATGATTAAAATTAAAAAGCGAAGTTGTTTAACTTCGCTTTTTGTTTACCACCTGCCCCAGTGGATTTTTTCGGGATGATAACGATCATCGGGCTGTTTGGGCGTTTCGGCCGGATATCCGAGCGGCACGATGGCAAACGGCCGGATATTGTCGGGCAGGTTCAGTTTTTCGTGCAGAGCATCAACAACCCGTTGCATCGGGGCGGCGCCGCAATAGCAGCTCCCGATGCCTTTGGCCCAGGCGGCCAGCAACAGGCTCTGGGTGGCAATGGCGCAGTCAACGTCGATAAAACTCCACTTTTCATCTTCTTTGTTGCGGTTAAAAGAGCGTTCCACATCGCCGCAGACAATGACCACGCAGGCGGCGTCTTTGGCAAAAGAGGTCCAGCGTTGAATGTGCCGCAGATTGGCTAAAAATTCGGGATCGTCGATAACCAGAAATTCCCACGGCTGTTTATTGTGGGCGGTAGGGGAATATTGGGCGGCTTTGATAATTTCTTCAAGCGTTTCCCGCTCGATTTTGCGGGGCTGGTATTTGCGGACCGAGCGTCTGGTCAGCAGGCCTTCCATAAGTTCCATAAAACATCTCCTTTATTTTAATTTACGGTGCGGCGCAGGCTTTCAATACGCGGCAAAACCGAGTTTTCGATAATAAAGGCGATGGTTTTGTCGGCCATGTCATCGGTATTGCGCAGCACTTTTGAAATTTCTGACATATCGGCGCCTTTGTCAAGCTTTTTAACCAAAGAGGCATAAACCCCGGCCAGTTCGGACAAAGAGTCGATTGTCTGCGCCAGAAAAGCGGGAAGTTTCAAATCCTGGCGGCCGCCCCAAAAACCCTCAATATATCCCATTTCCAGTTCTGCATACCGGCGTTCGCAAAGCTGCCGCAAATCTTCGGCGGATTTAAAGCGGATTCGGTCTAAATGTATATTGTTGCGTTTGACGGCTTCAAACATTTCGTCCCACAACCCCATAAAGAATTTGAAGAAAAGATCTGCCTCATCTTTGGTTTCCAGACGCGGAGACTGCCCTGCCGGCCAGAAGGAAGAAATAACGTCCGTCGGCCGCAGTTCCAAGTTTGGGCTGCAAATGGCGCCGCCAAAACGCATCTTGACGACTTCAAGCGGAGTCGGACATTTATAATGTTCTAATAACTTGGCAAATTTTTCATCGCCGATATATTTATTCGTTTGCATTTTTTTCTTCTTTGACTATAGTTATGAAAACAGCCCGGTATCCCGGATATTTACAATAATGTAATGGAGTTTTTTTAATTGTCTAGGCTAAAATTGGTCAACATCCTGCTTTTGGCGTCTTTGGTTGCCTCTTGCGCGCAGTTCGGACCGTTTGTCGACCGCCGCCGAGAAGCCGGCGCCAAAACGGAAGCCGCGCTGTATCGCGGAAAATCAACCCCTGAGAATCCGGCGGTTTGTTACAACAGCCTTTACACCGATTATCAGGAAGTCAAAAAGCTGGCGGATGAAGAATGTGTCCGCCAAAAGACGGGGGCGCATGCCGAGCCGGTGCGTCAGACGTTGTTTACCTGCCGGCTGCTGGTTCCCAACCATTTTTACTTTAAATGCGTCAAATAGCGGGAGCGACAAAGGCTGATGAGCGGAGTGGGAGCTTACTTGAAATCTTTGCGGACGTTGGTTTCGCCGTTGAACGCCTTTTTTGCCGGCACGCTGCTCACCTGCAGCGCTTACGGCCTGTTGTCGTCAACGCTTGCCCTGCAGCTTAATGCCTCGCAGATTCCGACCTTTTACGCCGGTATTATTCTGGCGGTATATTATGTCGGTTATATCCTGGCATCGCTGACGTCGCATGCCATCATCAACCGGGTCGGTCATATCCGGGCTTTTTCAACTTTCGTTTCCGTTTTGTCTGCACTGGTCTTGATGCATATTTTATCGCCAAATCCATGGTATTGGGGCGTATTGCGGATTTTGGAGGGGTATTGCCTCGGCTCTTCGATGATGTGTCTTGAGAGTTGGCTGAACACGCGGTCCAATAATCAAAACCGCGGTGTGATAATGTCCGTTTATATGGTTACGACCTATATGGGATCCGCCTGCGGCCAGCTGCTGCTGAATATTCCCGACCAGGGCGGCGTGATTGCTTTTATTTTGGTGTCGGTATTGTATTCCGTGGCTTTGGTTCCGATTTCGCTGACGGCGCTTCCGTCGCCGAATATTACGATAAGCAAGGGCATGTCTCTGGCTGCCGTTTACAAATTGGCGCCGGTCGGCGTCGTCGGCTGCATTGTCAGCGGCGTGATGGTCGGCAGCGTTTATACGCTGGGAACAATTTATGCGCAAAAAAGCGGGCTGAATGTCGAGCAAACCTCCCTGTTTATGTTTTTTATCATCATCGGCGGTATGCTGGCACAGCTGCCGGTAGGGCGTTTGTCTGACAAAATGGACCGCCGTTTTGTCTTGATGTGGGAAGCCGGCCTGTTATTTTTGATTGCCCCCTGGATGCACGTCTTTGTCGACGAAAACCTTGTTTCCCTGGCGGCTTCCGCATTGCTTTTAGGCAGCGGCGTTTTTGTGATGTATCCGATTTGCGTGTCGCATGTCAATGACCGGATAGACGACAGCCAGCGGGTGGCGGCCAGCGGATTGCTGATTTTGTTGCAGAGTATCGGCATGATTTTGGGGCCGGTGTTTATTTCTCTGGCCATACAGGAATTTGGCGAACTGAGCTTTTTGTTTGCCTTTTCGGCAGTAAACGGCTTTTTTGTTCTGTTTGCATTTAATCATATTGCCTTCAGACCGCATTCGGGCGAGGCGAATCCGACCAAAAGCGGTCCGGTTCCGATGGCGCCGACCCATATGTTTAACAATCTTGCCCGCGACGATACCCTGCTGGATAAGGCCAAAGAGCTTTTCCGGGAAAAACATTGACCAGATAATTAGGCTATGTCGGCTTGATAAGCAAAATAACACCATTATATTATAAGCGTTCATGATGGCGGTATGTGAAAAATTGTTTTCTTGCCGGCAGCGTGTACATCAGAGCCTTACGACGCGGTGGCGGCAAGAGGAGGTAAAACGAGGTTTTATTTTCATATGTCGGCTTATTGTTGAGGAAGGTTCGGGGGATGGAAAAGGTATTTTTTTCCATCCCTTTTTTGTTTGTCTAAATTCTCTGATTTTTTTTGTTGCAAAATGATAATTTATGTCTAATAATGCACGCATTGTTGAATCAATCTAAGGAAAAATACAATGTCGAATAAGACAAAAACTTCTCAAAAAAAAGAGAAGACGGTCAAACCGACCGGAACAACCTTTATAAAGGCGGAATATGATCATGACGGCTGTATTAACATGCAGATAGCGCCGGGCATTTGGTGGCAGTCGGAAATTCCCCTGGAAAATCAGGAGGCCGGCAGCCGCCTTCTGGACGAAAGAACCGACGGAACCCGCACTATTGTGAGGTTGAACGACAGGTTTCGCCTGCAAAAGGTAGAAGAATACCTGAACGGCAAGGCTTATTGCATCAGCGGTGAAGCAGACGGAAAATCAGGTAAATTCACGTTGTTAAGCGGCAGGAACGGCCTGTTGTATGCCGTCGGCAAAGATGTCAAAACCTATGGCCGAGGAAGAGTGAGTCCGTTTCATCGGAGCGAATTGCCGTATCTTCAGGAAAAATCACGCAGTGCAGGCGATTAGTCAAAATTTTATGTAACAAAAATGTAAAGCAGCTTTTTTTGTCAAAAAAGTTGCTTTTTTTTTGATTTGTGATATGATAAAAGAAAATAAAACAACAGAGGGGGTTGTAAACAATGGCCGAGAATAACGCTGTCGCAGAAGATGTATCTCCTGAAATTCTGGAAGAAATTGCCGCCAATGAGGCGGATACCGCCCGGACGCTAAATCAAAGACCGTCTTCCGTAAATGATTTGTTTAGCCTGGGGTTTAAAAAGCCGGAAGCCATCGCCGGCGTTTATGCGGAAAATTACGACGAAGCCTGGCTGCTGGAAAAACACAACGGAGATAGGGTCGAAACCTTATATAATCAGGCGGATGCGGATCGGCGTAAAGATATTTTGTTTTTGGCCGCGTTTGACGAAGAGAGCAGACAAAGCGGCGCTTATCCTCAAACAGCGACCGCCAACCTCAGCAGCATAGAAGAAGGCAAAGACGGAAGATTCCGGCTGATTATGAAAAACCTTGGCGGGACAGGACTGAATTTTACCGTCGAAAACAACGGCCGCTCGATTGTTTTTGCCAGAGATCAGCAGTTTACGGCGGCTCAGGTGAAAGAATTGTCGCGTTTCTTTTATATGCACGGCATAGGCGCGCAGGGGCTGGAGGATTTTGTTCTGCCCGAAAAAATCAGCGAAGTGGATGTTTATAATCCCGCAACCGGAGAAAAAGAAAAATTTTCAACGATTTTTTCACGGGAATTGAGCGGCGTTTCCCGAGAATATGCCAATGCCGGATCGGAGCTGGTTTCTGCGGACGGCAGAAATGAAACGCCGAATGTTCCCGCCGCGGAAAACAATAGTTTCGGAGCCGGAGGAAATTCGCGGGGCGGAGATCAGCCGCAGCTGAAACTCAGTTATAAAGAAGCCAAAGAGGCCATTAAAGCCCGCATGAATATCATGAATTTTACTTCGTCGCTGATAACGACCCGCCGTTGTGCGGACGGCAGCATGGTTATTTGCGCGTATAATAACGAGATTGACCTCAAACACGACAGCGAGACCAAGGGCGGAGACGTTCAACGCAAAAAAGCTTTTGCCGTCAAATTCAACATTATTGACGGTGTTCCCGTTGTCCGGCCGTACATGCCGGCGGGCAAACCGATGGAAGCCAAACATGCCCAATGCATGCTGGCCGCATTAAAATCGCAGGGTTGCACACACTTTCATCTGCCGGACGGCGGTGCGACGGTATACAGCGGCGCCGGGATGGGGGCTATATGGGCAGCCTGCGGCAAAACGCTGATGGTGCCGATTGTTAATCCGCCGAAAATCGAATTCAGTGCCGATAATATCAACGATATGCTCAAAACCGTTAAAGACGAAGACAAACAAGACCGAAAAAAACTTGACCAATGGAAGGCGGATTTGATAGAGCAGCTGCACGATCAGGAAGACATGGCCGCTTACATGAAAGCGCACAATACCAAAACCAAACCTTCTTACGAAGAACTGGATGCCTGGGTTGCGCAAAACGGCCATACTCCGGCGCGCAACTCCAAAATCGGCGATATCATCACCAAACTGGAAGGCGATTTGAAATATACAAAATTACAGGATTTCACCAACGGTTTATTTAAACAGCATATCTTTCAGCAATCCAAAAATCTGGATGAAAGCGGTCGCGAAAAACCGGATGGCGAAAAATGGGATGCTGTTCAGCACATGGCTGCGGCTTATGCTTACGGCGAAATGCTGCAGCATTATCATAAGAATCAAACGCCGGATCTGTCTGCTTTCTTGCCGGATCAGCCGGAGGAACTGATCAGGTTTTTTGATCAAAGAGCCAATGATCCCGAGGTTCAAAAGAAAATAGCCAAGGAAATTCAGGAAAATATTGCCAACGGAATGCGCGAGGCTGATGCGCTGCGCAACGTCCGGGAAGGCGCCAGGGCGCAAATTGACTTTGCAATCACTAACATTCAAACCGATTATGGCGATTTCAAGCCGTATGACAAGTTTCCGTATAATCTGGGAACCTATCGTCAGGATAAATATTTTGAACCCAAAGTTGATGACAACGGCCGTCCGGTTACGGACGACAGAGGAAAACCCGTTTACGATCCCGAACGCCCCAAACCTCTGGCCGGAAGCCGTCAGCAGCCTCAGCCGACATTAAGCCGGATTGCTCAGGCCGTTCATCAAAGTCAGATGATGACGCACTAAGATATAAAAAACGCCGTTAAAAACGGCGTTTTTTTATTATTTGCTTGCCTTACGGCGTTCCATAAATTTTTCAAGCCAGTGAATGTTATACTGTCCGTCAATAAATTCCGCCTGAGATATAATATCCTGCTGCAGCGGGATTGTTGTTTTGACACCTTCAATAACAAATTCTTCCAGTGCCCGGCGCAGTCTCATCAAAGCTGCGTTGCGGGTTTTCCCGCTGACAATCAGTTTGGCAATCATGCTGTCATAAAACGGCGGGATGCTGTAACCGGAATAAATTTCCGAATCAACGCGAACGCCCAGACCACCCGGAGCATGCCACTCGGTAATTTTACCGGGACAGGGCGCAAATGTTTCCGGATCTTCGGCGTTAATGCGGCACTCAATGGCATGGCCGTTAAAGCTGATATCGTCCTGCGTATATCCCAAAGCAGCGCCACTGGCAATGCGAATCTGTTCGCGCACAATGTCAATGCCCGTAACCGCTTCGGTAATCGGATGTTCAACCTGCAAACGGGTATTCATTTCCATAAAATAGAAACGCCCGTCCTCAAACAAAAACTCCAGTGTTCCGGCATTGGTATAACCGATTTTTTCAATCGCTTTGCGAACGATTTCACCGATTTCCTGACGTTGCTGCATATTCAGCGCCGGAGAGGGGGTCTCTTCAATAACTTTTTGGTTGTTGCGTTGAATCGAGCAGTCGCGTTCGCCGAGATGAACGACATGTCCGTATTTGTCCGCCAGCACCTGCATTTCAATATGCCGCGGTTTTTGCAGATATTTTTCCATATAGACGACATCGCTCGGAAAAGCCGCTTTGGCTTCGGCTTTAGCCATTGTAAAGGCTTCCTTCATTTCGTCGTCGTTAAAGGCGGTTTTCATTCCCTTGCCGCCGCCGCCGTCCTTGGCCTTGACAATAACCGGATAACCGATTTTATTGGCCCATTCGATGGCGTGCTCAACGCTTTCCAGCGCGGGAGAACCGGGGGTAATCGGCAGCCCGGCTTCCTCTGCGGCCTTGCGGGCGGTGATTTTATCGCCCATCAGGCGCATTTGCTCCGGGGTCGGGCCGATAAAAGTAATGCCGTGTTCTTCGACCATTTCGGCAAAGTCGGCATTCTCCGACAAAAAGCCGAACCCGGGATGGATGGCATCGGCGCCGGTAATTAAAGCCGCCGAAATAATCGCCGATTTGTTAAGGTAAGAGTCGCTGGAGCGGGCCGGACCGATACAGACGGCTTCGTCTGCCAGCCGGACATGCATGGCATTGGCGTCGGCCTCGGAATGAACCGCCACGGTTTTGATGCCCATTTCGCGACAGGCTCTGTGAATACGGAGCGCCACTTCGCCGCGATTGGCAATTAAGACTTTTTCAAACATGACGTAATCCTAAATTAAAGTTGCCGCTACTCAATAATAACCAAAGGTTCGCCGTATTCGACCGGATCGCCGCCTTCCACCAGAATTTTGGTGACGGTACCGGATTTGTGAGCCTTAACCGGATTAAAAGTCTTCATTGCTTCAATCAGGCAGACAATATCGCCTTCTTTAACGCTGTCGCCCGGCTTGACGTAATTCGGAGAATTCGGGTCAGCGGACAGATAAACCACGCCCACCATCGGCGATTTAACGGCATTGGGACTCTTTGAATAATCTTCGTCGGCAGAAGCGGCCGGAGCGGCGGCGGGTGCAGCGGGAGCAGCCGGAACCGGCATGGGGGCCGGTATCGGGGCGGCCGGAACCGCAGGAGCGGGAGGCATCGGCAAAACCGTCGCGCCGCCGCGCGGTCCCTTGCTTAGGCTGATACGGCAGCCTTCATCTTCATATTCAAGCTCGCAGAGATTGCTTTTATCCAAAATTTCAGCCAACTTGCTGATAATTTTCGTATCAATGGGATTTGACATAAGATTATTCTCTCTTTCATTAGTTACAACAACATTCTGCCTCAATTGATAACCGTTTTTTTTCAAAAACACAATAAAAATAATCGTTTTTTATCAAAAAACACTGATTTTTACACAAAAAAGTAATATTTTTAACGATTTTTTATAAAAACGGCAAACGTGCGGAATATGGGCTTGTAAAAAAACAAAAATACAACCAAAAAATAAAATAGGGGACAAAAGCTCGTTGTCAAAGCATGCGCTGCATTGAAAAAAGAATAGTGAAAAATGGCATGCTATTTGCATTGATAAAACCAGGTGAAATTTTTTGTAAAAGGTTTTTGCTATGGAAGTAAAAGAAGTCAACAACTCGGCAGTTCAGATGTTTCTGAATAAAATAGCCTCCAACCCTTCCGTCGAGGCGTTGGGAGCCGGCTTTGCCAGTCTTCTTGGTCAGACGTCGTCGGCTTTGGATTTAATGCCGTCGGCTTCGCAAAGTCAGGATGTCGCGGTAAAAACGGCTGAAAAATACGAAAAGCCTGAAGCGCCGGATAAAGATAAAGAAACGCCGACAGCCGCTGACAATAAAATTTCCCGAGCGCAAAAAGAGAAAAAGGTCAAAACAGCGGAGCGTCCGGATGTCGCGGCGGCTGAGCAGCCGGAACGGCAAACGCGCCAGGATGAAAATGTCCGCCCTGTTGCAAACGAAAAAACAGCACCGTCGGCGGATGCGTCTGTGGTGGAATCCGCGGCCGCAGAGGGAGGCGTTTCTCACGTTCTGGAGCTTCGCCCGGTCGAGGGAGAGGCTGTCGTCAAAAAACTGGATGTTGCCATGTTAAGTCCTGCGGATAAGACGGTTGCTGCAGTTATAAATGACGGAGCGGTAACAGTGTTGTCTGATGATGTTGATTTAAATGCGCTGGCTTCCATGGAGAGTGTCAGGGTTTTGGATGCGGCAACCGGTGAAATCAAAACCATGAGCGGAGCCGAACTGCTTGAGAAGGTTCAAAAGGCTTCTTCAGAAGGACTGTTGTATGTGCCCGGTGAAAACGACGGGGCGTTTGTGGAATTCCTTCCGGCGGAAGTGGTCGAAGAAACGGCAGTCAAAGCGGAAAAGAATACGGCCGGCCGGTCAGCGCTTGAAAATATCGCGTATGACAATGAAAACCTGGCGTCTCAGGCGGCTGTTTTGGATGAAAAGGCCGGAGAGGGCCGCAAGCTCAAAGTGGATGTATCCGTCAAGGGGGAAATTTTTTCCTACCGCAGCCAGACGGATTTGGTCGGAGATAAAATTTCTTTGGATAAAGCTGTAAAAGCAGTTATTGCCGAAGATGGTGGCGACGCGTCGGTTCCGCTGGTCGCTCAAAGCAGTTCTGCTCAGCCGGCAGTTGCGGCACCGCAGCAGGGAAGTGCCGGAGGCGCCGGACAAATGACGCCTGCCGCGGCCGCGTTTAACATTTCGGCGGCAGCTGCTGCGGCAGATGACGCGGCAGTTGTTTCCGGCAGCGTATCTTCAGTATCCGAAATCGGCAGCTCGGCCGTTAATCATGCGGCGGCAGGCAATGCCGGAGCCCTCAAAACTGCGGTTGCCGAAAAAACGTCCGACGCCTCGTTTCGTGACATTTATAAAGGAATGAGCAAAGAAATTATTGATCAGGTCAAAGTCAATATAACCAAATCGGCTGTCAAAGGCGTTGATAAAATTGACATCAGCCTCAAGCCGGAAGATTTGGGCCATATCGAAGTAAAAATGCAGATAGCCAAGGACGGTAAATTACAGGCCCACATTATTTCCAGCCGTCCTGAAACGATGGAAGTACTCCAGAAAGAAATCCAGAATCTGGAAAAAGCCTTTAACGAAGCCGGTTTCCAAACCGATGAGGGCAGCCTGAGCTTCAGTTTCCGTGAAGACAATCAGGCCGGACGCAATCAGAATGAAGAACTGCGCCACTTTATCGGAAATGTTTTTGAGAATGAAACGGAAACCGAAATTGCCGGCAATGACAATTTGCAGAATTGGTCGCCGGCCCGCGGATTGAATATCCGGGTTTAATTAGGGGAGAAAAGCGATGGTAGATATCAGTTCCATAACCGGTACCGTCCAGAGCGGTACGGCTGAAACCAACAGCAGCCGGCAGACCTTGTCGGCCGACATGAATACTTTTTTAACCTTGTTAACGACGCAACTGAAGTATCAGGATCCGATGGATCCGATGGATACGGCCGAATTCACGAACCAGCTGGTTCAGTATTCCAGCGTTGAACAGGCCATCCAGACCAATGAAAAATTGGATACTCTGCTGTCATTGAACATTTCAAATCTCGGAGCTCAGGCAATCTCCTACATCGGCAAAACAGCTCAGGTCTTGGGCGATGTTATGCCCCTTGAAGGAGGCAAAGCCAAGGCAACCTACACTTTTGACAAAGATGTTCTGTCTTCCACCATCACCATTAAGGATATGAATGGCGAGGTCGTCTATACGGCTTCCGGGGAAACCACGGCCGGAACGCATGAATTTGCTTGGGACGGAAAAGACAAGGACGGTAACCAGCTGGAAGACGGGGCTTATCAAATTATAGTTTCCAACAAGGTTCCCAGCGGAGAAACGCAGGCAACGGTCATTACCACCGTCTTTGGCAAAGTGACAGGCGTAGCCAGTGATGATAATGGCATTTACATTGGTTTGGGAGATGCCGTAACGGCCAACCTTGGCGATATTCTCACCATGCGCAACGATGATTATTTTGACAAAGTCGATACCACGCCGCCGTCCGGTGACAATGATAGCGACGGAGATACAACCACTCCTCCGGCCGAAGGAGAGGATGAATCAGATAAAACAACAACGGCTTAATTATTAAAGTTTTAGGAGAAATAAAATGAGTCTTTTTGGTGCAATGCAATCGGGTGTTTCGGGATTGGCCGCTCAGTCTACCGCGATGGGCGCGATTTCCGATAACATATCCAACGTCAATACGATTGGCTATAAAAATAATGCGGTCAGCTTTTCAACGCTTGTAACCGCGCAGACGTCAACCAATTTTTACTCTCCGGGCGGCGTGCAACCGGTAACCAAACAATCGGTAAACGTCCAGGGGCTTTTGGCGTCCACATCGTCATCGACGGCTCTGGCTGTCAGCGGCAACGGGTATTTTGTTGTCAATTCGGCAGCCAATCCCGGAGAAGGCGATGTCTGGGCTTATACCCGCGCCGGCGATTTTGATATTGATGATAACGGTTATTTGGTCAATACCGGAGGTTTCTACCTGCAGGGCTGGTCTCTTCTGCCTTGGGACGGCAACGCCAATGCCTCTGTTGTCAATATCAACGGTATTAATTACATGAAAGCCTATTATGACAGTAACGGCGATACGGTTTATGTCAATGACAACATTGTCGATTCACGCAACCTGCGTCCGATAAATCTTTCAACCATCGGCGGTTCGGCAACGGCCACCCAGCAGATTAAATACGGAGCCAATCTGCCCTCAAGCGACCCCGTGTTTGATCCCAGTGTCCCCTCTGCCGGCGGCCAACACAGTATCAGCGCTTTGATTTATGACAGTCTCGGCAATGCCAGCAACATGAATCTGACCTATACCAAGACCAGTTCCAACACTTGGGCGATGTCGACCAATATTCCGAGCGGGGCGGCCACGGTTGTCCTGACCGGAAATACGGAAAACTTCCATGATATTGAAAGTGATGTTTACTATGCGTCCGGCCAACTGGAGTTTAATTCCATTCCGCAAAACGGATCAATTATCAGCATCACGGACAATCAAACCGGACAAACATTCAACTTTGAATTTATTAGCGAGCCGGGTCAGGATGCCCAGCCCGGAAATGTCAAGGTTGATATTTCCAGCGGCATTACTTCGGTGAGCGATTTTGTCGAAGCTTTCAACAACGTTATTCATGACGTTATGCCGGGAGCCAATCGTTTTTCGGCAGATTCCAACAAAATCACCATTGTGCAGTCGACCGGCGGCGGATCTTTGTCGATTGATGCAAGCAAGACGCTGGCCTGCGTTCAGGCGTCGGTTAATCCCGATGAATCCACGGGGATTCCGACCGGAAAGTTTAATATTCCGGAAATCGATTCGGAGCTGACCAACGTGGCGAACATCAGCTTTGTCAGCAATCCGTCTGACGGAGATACGATAGAAATCGACGGTGTAACCTACACCTTCAAAAATTCTCCGGACACCGGCGACAGCACTCAGGTTCAGATTCCTGCCGGAGATTTTGACGGAGCGGCATTGGTTGAAAATCTGGTGGCGGCCATCCGCCAGAATATGACGGAGCCGGAACGCGTAACCGCCAGCGGCAGCACAATAGAGTTTACGCCTTCGGCAACCGGTCCGGATATGGTTCTCGATTTCAGGGGCGTTGCCGATAACATCAAAGGCACCTCCCGCAACGGTACGGTTCTGGATGCCGATCCGGCGACAACGGTCATTACGCTGGAAAATACGTTCTCGGTCAATAACACCGATTTGGAAAGCGGGTCCATGGTTCCCGGCGTCAAGTTCGACGGCAACGGCTTGCCTCAATACTACTACGTCAGCGAGATGGAAATTGAGTGGGCCAACGGCGCCAAAAATATGAACGGAGATTACAACCAGGGCACGCCGATTACCCTCATTCAGGGTAATGTCGGTACCAATGACGGTTTAACCAGCCTGTCGGGAAGTTTTACCACCAACTACATCAAGCAGGACGGTGCTCAGTTCGGCAGCTATGCCGGTGTCAGCATCAGTGAAGACGGCGTGGTTACTGCGCTGTATGACAACGGCGAAACCCGGCCGATTGCCATCCTGCCGTTGGCAACGTTTACAAATCCCAACGGAATGACGGCTTTAACCGGAAATGCCTGGATTGAAACCGATGCTTCGGGGCAGGCTCTGCTCAAAATGGCCAACACCAACGGTGCCGGTACCATTGAGTCGAACTCTCTTGAGCAGTCTACGGTAGACTTGGCGACCGAGTTTTCCAACATGATTATCACGCAGCGTGCTTATTCCGCAGCCACCAAGATTATTACGACGGCGGATGAGATGCTGGACGAACTCACCAGAATGACATAGTCTTTGGTGATGTCATAACAATCTCCTAAAACAAAAAGGCGTATTCAGAACAGGAATACGCCTTTTTTAGGGGGTGGCTGTGAATATCTGAAAATATCCGTTTATTAATCGGGATTTTTAAGTTAAGACATAAACAAATGGGGAAAATTAAGCCCGGAGGGAACGGGCATGCGTAATTGCAGACGCAAAACATAACTGTACAATAAAACGATTGGGGAATCTGGTGAATAACATCTTACAGGCTTTAAAGAACATGTCGCCGGGACGTTTGGCGTCCATTGCGGCGATACTCATCTTTTTAATCAGCTTTTTTGTGTATATCGGCGTCCAGATGAATTCTGACGAATACGGTATTTTGTATACGGATCTTGAGCTTGAGGATGCCAAGCAGATTGTCTCCCGTCTGGAAAGCGCCAACGTCAAGTACCGGCTGACCAAAAACGGAACGGAAGTTCTGGTCCCGCTGGAAGATGTCAACCGGATGCGGGTCGATACCGCAGAGCTGGCGATGGCTTCCAAAGGTTCTAATGTCGGATATGAGATTTTTGACAATACCGATGCGTTGGGAACAACCAATTTTGTGCAAAACGTCAATCTGATACGCGCGCTGGAGGGTGAGTTGGCCCGGACGATTCGCACGGTGGACAATATCCGTTCGGCCAGAGTTCATCTGGTGCTTCCCAAAAGAGAAATGTTTTCCCGCGAAGAGCAGACGCCGACGGCTTCGGTTGTCGTCAAAACGGCAGACGGCAGCAAGCTCAGCCTTAAAAACATCCAGTCGATTCAACAGTTGGTGGCCGCAGCGGTGCCCAAGCTTGATGTGAAGAACGTGTCGATTGTTGACAATGCCGGCAATTTGCTGACCAATAATTTTGAGGACGAAGAAGCCGTCAAAAATGCCAATAACGAAATTCTCCGTCTGGAAACGGAGCGCAAAATGGCTGACAAGGTCCGCAATATTTTGGAAAGAACCCTCGGCCCCGGAAAGGCTCAGGCGCAGGTCAGTCTGGAAATGGATTTTGATCAGGTCGTGACCAATGAAGAACTCTACGACCCCGACGGACAGGTAATCCGCTCGCAGGCTAACGTAACCGAAAACACGACTTCCGGACAGGATGTCAAGCCGGTGACGGTAGCCCAAAACATTCCCAACGGGGACATGGTGGCGGATGATGCCGGTACTTACAGCCAGAGTTCCAAAACCGAAGAAACGATTAATTACGAGATTTCCAAAGTTGTCCGCAACAAAGTCAAAAATACCGGAACCATCAAGCGGTTGAGCGTGGCCGCGGTGGTCGACGGGATTTATGAAAAAAATGCCGACGGCCGGTTGGAATATCGTCCTCTTAATGCCGATGAAATGGAAAAATTGACCGACTTGGTTAAATCCGCCGTCGGATACGACCCCAACCGCGGCGATTTGGTGGCGGTTGAAAATCTGCGCTTTGCCGGCAATATGGCCGATACGGTCAAGCCTGCGGAAACGTTGTATTTTGGCTTTACCAAAGCGGAATTGTTGCGGATTGCTGAAGGGCTCGGGGTTGCAATCGTTGCCATTCTGGTTATTTTACTGGTTATCCGTCCGTTGATAAACAATGCGTTCGAAACGCCGGCCCCCGGCGGCGACAAGCTGCTCAGCGGAACGGATGACGATAATCTGCTGCTCTCCAACTTCCTTAATGAAGATGATGACAGCGACGAATTGGTCAATCTTAACAAAATCGACGGCAGAGTTAAGGTTTCCTCGCTCAAAAAGCTTAATTCCGTGGTTGAAAAAAATCCCGACGCGGCGGTCAATATTATCCGCAGTTGGCTTTATAACAATGACAATTAGGGAAATACAGGCATGAAGCAGAACGTTATTGATGATTATAATGTTTTATCCGGTCCGCAGAAGGCTGCCATTCTGATGCTTTCGCTGGATGAGGAGCGGTCGGCCAGCCTTTTTTCGCTGATGGATGACGAAGAAATCAAAGAGCTGTCGGTAATTATGGCCAGTCTTGGCAAAATTAATTCCAACGTGGTTGAACAGCTTCTGCATGAATTTAATGACAAGATTTCCAACACCGGCGCGTTAATCGGGACCTACGAAAGCACCGAGCGCCTGCTGGCCAAAGCGTTGGACAAAGACCGCGTGTCCATTATTATGGAAGAAATCCGCGGCCCGGCCGGCCGTACCATGTGGGACAAACTCGGTAATGTTAATGAGCATGTGTTGGCCAATTATCTCAAAAACGAATATCCACAGACGATTGCGGTTATCCTTTCCAAGATTAAGGCGGAACATGCAGCAAAAGTCATTGCCCTGTTTCCGGAAAACTTTGCCATGGAAATCGTTATGCGCATGTTGCGGATGGATTCCGTTCAGAAGGAGGTTTTGGACGGTTTGGAAAAGACCTTGCGCAAAGAATTTATGAGCAATCTGTCCAAGTCGACCAGACGCGATTCGCACGAATTGATTGCGGATATTTTCAACTCTTTGGACCGCAATACCGAAACCCGTTTCATGGAGGCCCTGGAAGAACGCAACCGCGAAAGCGCCGAGCGCGTCAAGTCTTTGATGTTCACGTTTGAGGATTTGACCCGTGTCGATTCTCAGGGTATTCAGGTCTTGCTGCGCAATGTTGATAAGGACAAATTGGCAATTGCTCTGAAAGGCGCTTCCGATACCATTAAGGATTTGTTCTTCAACAACATGTCTTCCCGCGCCGGAAAGATTATCAAAGAAGATATGGATGCCATGGGGCCGGTTCGCCTGCGTGACGTGGAAGAAGCCCAGCAATATATCGTCAGCACCACCAAAGATCTTGCCAACAGCGGTGAGATTGTGGTCAGTGAGGGCAAAGACAGCGACGAGCTTGTTTATTAAAATGGAGAAAAGGTTAGGTGCCGCACTATCAAAAATTTATGTTTGATAATTTTGTCATTGCCTGCGAGGATGAAAAAGCTTCTCCGTCAGACAATGCCGGCCCCGTTACGGAAGTTGCGGATACCCAAACGCCTGAACCAGTTCCGGAAGAGCTTCCCGTTGAAGAGGCAGAGAAGATTGAAACTGTTGCCGAGCCGGAGCCTGCCCCTGAGCCGGAACCGTTGTCTCCGCCCGCTGCCACGTTCAGTCAGGATGAACTGGACGCGGCGGTAAAACAGGCCGAAGAGCGCGGATACGAAAACGGCTTTCGCGCCGCATTCGGCGATTTTGAAAAACAACGGCTGGACCTTTTGCAGGAAATGAACACGCGGCTGCAAGAGTTGTTTGCTGGAGAAAAGGAGCAGGAACGTCGGGCAGAGCGTGAGGCTTTAAGCTTGGCAGCTGCCGCAGTCGGAAAGTTGTTTCCGTCGCTGGAGAAAAAGCATGCGCGGGACGAAGTCAAAAAGTTTTTGGAAGAAAATTTTGCCGACTTTGGCAAAGAAGCGTCGCTTTCTTTCAGCCTTAATCCCGAAATGGCGGGAGCAGCGGCGGAAATTATTTCCAAACTGGCTGACAAAAACGATTTTGAAGGCAAAATAGCCATTCATAAAAACGCTGCGCTGGGGATGAGCGACTGCCTGGTGGAGTGGACAAACGGCGGCGTTGAGCGTAACAGCCATAAAACACTTGAAAAAATAGAAGATTTGCTGGATGATAAATCATCTGCCAATAAAGAGAGGGACAATGGATAAAAATTTAGAATTAGACGAACTCAATGAAAGTTCCGTTCTCAATGATGAACCGGTGCTGCGTAAAGACAGCGGTCCGGAAGATTTTGATATTCCGACCTCAACGTCAGATTTGGAAGCGGTCTATAACATTCCGGTTAAGGTATCGGCCATTTTGGGCAAAACTCAGATGAAAGTCAGCCAGCTGATGAAGTTGAACAAAGGCGCGATTATAGAGCTTGACCGTAAAGTCGGCGAGGCGATAGACATTTATGTCAATAACAATCTGGTTGCCCGCGGAGAAGTTGTGGTCGTGGATGACAAACTTGGCATCACCATGACCGAGATTGTCAAGTCTGCGCCGAAATAAACGCAAAACCGAGGCCTAAATGGAATTACTGATTGTCGGAACATTGGAGGGACAGATTGGGGCTGCCAGCAAAATTGCGGTGGCGCAGGGCGGTCATGTCTCTTTGGCCGACAAAATAGAAACCGCTTTGGATATTTTGCGGTCAGGAAAATCAATCGAGTTGGTAATGATTGATGTCAAACTCGATATTTACAAGTTTATTTCGTCTCTGGAGCAGGAGCGGATAAATGTTCTGGTCGTGGCCTGCGGCGTTGCCAATGATCCCTCTCTGGCCGTCAAGGCAATTAAGGCCGGAGCCAAAGAGTATATTCCGTTGCCGCCGGATCCGGAACTGATAGGCGCGGTGCTGGCGGCGGCCACGCGTGAAAATCATGCTCTGATTTACGGCGACAAAAAAACCGAGGCCATACTGAAAATGGCCAAACAAATTGCGCCGTCGGAAGCCAGCGTCCTGCTGACGGGCAATTCGGGAACGGGTAAAGAAATCTTTTCCCGCTTTATCCATGACAATTCCAAACGCGCCAATAAAAAATTTGTGGCGGTTAACTGCGCGGCAATTCCCGAAACACTGCTGGAATCCGAGCTTTTCGGATATGAAAAAGGCGCATTTACCGGTGCCGTCGCCCGCCGGATAGGAAAGTTTGAAGAGGCTTCGGACGGCACCTTGCTGCTGGATGAAATTTCCGAAATGGATATCGGTATTCAGGCCAAGCTGCTGCGCGCCATTCAGGAAAAAGAAATTGACCGCATCGGCGGAAAGGCTCCGATAAAAGTAAATGCCAGAATCATAGCCACGTCCAACCGCAATTTGGAAGAAGCCGTCAAAAACGGAAGTTTCCGGCAGGATTTGTATTATCGCCTTAATGTCATTAACATCAATATTCCCGATTTAAAAGACCGTCCCGGCGATATTCCGGTGCTGGCCAAGCATTTTATCAAAAAATTTTCGGAACTCAACGACTTGCCGATGAAAGATTTGGCGCCCGCCGCCGAGCAAAAACTTTTGAATTATCTCTGGCCCGGCAATGTCCGTGAGCTTGAAAATACCATGCACCGGGCGGTTTTGCTGAGCACCGGGGATGAAATCGGCGAAGATGCGATAATTTTGACAGATGCTTCCGCCGTAATAAATCCCGAGTCGCAACCGGATAATCCGGAACCTCAGGTGGGACAGACGGTCGCCGGCATGGAGCGCCGCCTGATTATCGACACGCTCAAACATACGATGGGCAATCGCACGACGGCAGCCAATATTTTGGGGATTTCCATTCGCACGCTGCGCAATAAATTAAAACAATATCAGGAAGAGGGATTCGATATCCCGGCTTCGCCGCAGGGATAGGGGGCTGAATGGCCGGTCAACAGCAACACATGTTTGGCGGAAAAAGCTTTCGGGAAATGCTGCTCGGTGCCACCCGGCGCGGCGATATTTTCTTTGCTTTTGCCATTATTTTGATGCTGGTTATTCTGATTATGCCTCTGCCGGCCTGGTTGCTGGATGTTTTGCTGGCTTTTTCGATTACAATGTCCTGTATTGTGCTGATGATGGCGATTTTTATTGAAAAACCGACAGAATTCAGCGCTTTTCCGCTAGTTTTGCTGATTACCACCATGTACCGCCTTTCCCTCAATCTGGCTTCTACCAGGCTGATTCTGTCTCACGGCTATCAGGGGCCTGACGCCGCCGGAGAGGTGATTAAGGCATTCGGCGGTTTCATTATGGGCAATAGTTTTGTCATCGGCGTCATCGTCTTTGCAATTTTGGTTTTAGTCAATTTTATCGTCATTACCAAAGGTTCGGGGCGTATTGCCGAAGTTGCCGCACGATTTGCTTTGGATGCCATGCCCGGCAAACAGATGGCAATCGACGCGGATTTGTCTTCCGGTCTGATTAATGAAGACGAAGCCCGCAAACGCCGGGAAGATTTGTCGAAAGAAAGCTCGTTTTACGGCGCCATGGACGGTGCCTCCAAGTTTGTACGCGGAGATGCCATAGCCGGCCTGCTGATTGTATTTATCAACATTGTGGCCGGTATCATCATCGGCATGGTTCAAAACGGCATGAGTTTTTCCGATGCGGCGGAAACATACATGCGCCTGACGGTCGGTGACGGTCTGGTTTCGCAGGTTCCGGCGCTGATTGTTTCGGTTGCCGCCGGTATTTTGGTTTCCAAAGCCGGCATGACCGATTCGACGGACAAAGTGTTGTTTGAGCAACTGGCCAATTATCCTAAAGCGCTGGGCATGAGCGCTTTTCTGGCTCTGGCATTGGGCATGCTTCCCGGAACGCCGGCCATCCCGTTTATTTTGCTGGCGACTTTGACCGGCTCGACCGCTTATTATCTGGACAAACGCCAGAAGGAGGCAATGGCGCAGGCTCAGGCCGTTATGGAGCAGGAAGAAAAACAGGGCAAAATGGCCAAGGCCGCCGATGAACCGATAGCCAACGCGTTGCGGGTCGATTTGATTCGTCTTGAAATCGGTTACGGATTGCTGCCGCTGGTTAACGAAGAGGCTAACCGCAAATTGACGGATCAGATTAAGGCATTGCGCCGGGCTTTGGCTTCCGAACTCGGATTCGTCATGCCGTCCATCCGTATTCAGGACAACATGCAGCTGGGTGCCAACGAATATAATATTTATATCAAAGAAGTCAAATCCGGCAAAGGAGAACTGCGGCCCACCCAGTTGTTGGTTATGGATCCGCGGGGCGAGACAATAACGCTTCCCGGTGAAAACACCTTTGAACCGACATTCGGACTTAAAGCCATGTGGATAGATCCTTCTTACCGGGAAGAGGCCATGTTCCGGGGATATACGGTGGTTGATCCGGCCACGGTCATTACCACCCATATTACCGAATTGGTCAAGGACAATATGCCGGAACTTCTGTCTTACGCCGAAACGCAGAAGCTGCTTGATGAATTGGATAAAGAGCATCAAAAGCTCGTCAAAGAACTTATTCCCGGAAAAGTCAGCCTCGGGGCGCTGCAGCGCGTTTTGCAGAATTTGCTGCAGGAGCGTGTTTCCATCCGCGATTTGCCGACTATTCTTGAAGGTATTTCCGAGGCGGTCGGCACCACGCACAGCCTGATGCTGATAACCGAGCATGTCCGCACCCGCCTGGCACGTCAGTTGTCGAATGCTTATGCCAACGAGTTCGGCGTTATTTCGCTGGTAACGCTGTCTCCGGAATGGGAGCAGGCTTTTGCCGAGGCCATCGTCGGCGATGGCGACGACCGGCAGCTGGCCATGGCGCCGAGCGCTTTGCAAGGTTTTATCAACAAAGTCCGGACGGTTATGGAAGATTTGGCTTCCAGAGGGGAAAGTGCCGTTTTGCTGACCAGTCCGGTCGTCCGTCCGTTTGTACGTTCGATTATTGAGCGTTTCCGCCCTCTGACGGTTGTGATGTCGCAAAACGAAATTCATCCCAAGGCCAAGATTAAAACCGTAGGTCAGATTTAAGCATGAAAATCAAAAATTTCATAGCGGATAACATCAACGAAGCCATGCAGCAGATACGGCGGGAGCTTGGAGGGGATGCCGTCATCCTTTCTAACCGCACGGTGGACGGCAAGGTGTTGATACAGGCTGCCGTTGATGAAAAAAGCGACTTTGATTTTAATGCCAAAGACGAGATAGAAGCGGTAGACACTCGGGCCTTTTTTGATGATACGCGGATTCGCGAAGCTTTGTCGTATCATGGCGTGATTGATTTGGTGCAGCAGCATATTTTGGCACGCTGCCGGGAAACCGGAAGACAGAAAGGCGGCCGCGACGATGTGCGGGTGCTGGCTGCGGCGCTGGAGGGGTTGTATCGCTATGACCGGATATTAAATTTAAAAACGCCGTTTAAAATGTTTATGGGAACACCCGGTTCCGGAAAATCGACGGCCATTGCAAAAGTGGCGACGCAGGCCAAATTGCAAAAAATTCCGACAGCCATCGTCAGCACGGACAATGTTCGGGCCGGCGCCAATCAGCAGCTGAAAGCTTTTGCCGAGATTTTGGCGCTTGATTTTATTTTTTGCAAAGATGCCCGGCGGCTGTACGATTTTATATCGTCCGAGGTAAAAAAATACGGTTTGGTCTTAATCGACACGCCCGGTATAAATCCTTTTCTGGAAACGGAAGTGGACAAGGTTGCTGCCTTTGCCGAAGTTTTGAAATGCGATAAGATTTTGACCTTTGATGCCGGCCGATATGCGTATGAAACCATTGAAATCGGCGAGATTTTTGCCGGATTGGGCGTTCGCTTTATTCTGCCCACCCGGCTGGATTTGACCCGGCGCATCGGTTCTGTACTGTCTTTGGCCGATTGTTGCGGCATGACGTTTACCGCAGCCGGCATCAATGCGTCGATTGCTGGCGGGCTGGCGCCGGTTGACAGCCGGTCGCTTGCCAAACTGATTTTGTCCTGAAAAAAGGAGTAAAAGCCATGGAAAACAAAGAAGAATTAACTCTTGCCCCCCGCGGTCCCGGTGCCCGCAGTTCGCGTAAAGGCAAAAACATGCTGGCGGTGGCTTCGGGCAAAGGCGGCGTCGGCAAGACATGGTTTTCGATAACTCTGGCTCATGCGTTAAGCCTTTACAAACAGCGTACGCTTCTGTTTGACGGAGATTTAGGGCTGGCCAACATAGATATTCAGCTTGGTTTGATGGTCAAAAACGATTTGGGCAGCGTTGTTTCCGGTGCGTTGAGCCTTAATCAGGTAATTTATCACTATGACAAAGGTCATTTTGACGTTATAGCCGGCCGTTCGGGGTCTGCCGGACTGGCTTCTATGCCGGTCGGCCGGCTGCAGATTTTGGGTGAAGATTTGAGTCTGATTGCGGCGAATTACAACAAAATCATTCTGGACATGGGCGCCGGAGTTGAAAAACCGGTGAGAATACTTTCAGGCATGGCGGAAAAGATTATTGTCGTCTGCACCGATGAACCGACTTCTTTAACCGATGCCTACGCATTTATCAAAATCATGACCTTGCAGTATCCCAGAAGCAGCATCGGCATTGTTGTCAATCAGGCCAATTCCGTCCGAGAAGGACAGAGAACTTATGATACGTTGTTAAAAGCCTGCAATAACTTTTTGAAAATCAATCCGCCGTTGTTGGGAATTATCAGAAGAGACACCCGGGTTCGCGATTCGATTCGCAATCAGGTCTCGATTATCAACCGCTACCCGACTTCTGAGGCCGCTGAAGATGTGTTGGCCATAGCCAAAAGGCTGATTGCCGATGAACAGTAATCTGGTCATTCCCTCCCTGCCGCCCGAAATATCGTCGGTTCTTCCGGAAGCCGGGCTTGACGGCATGATAACGCAGCTTCCTCCGCAGCTTGGCAACCTCAAACCCGGAGACGCTCTTCTTCTGCAAACCCTGATAAACAACGGCACCTTAAAAACGGATAATGCGAGTCTGCAGGCGTCGGTTATGATAAATCAGCTGGAAGTTCCGCTGAATGTCAAACTGTCGGCGCCTTTGCCGTTGGATACGATGGATACGCACCGGCTGGCGGCCCGGGTGGTTTCCGTGCGTCCGGAAGCGCTCCGTCTACAGATAACTTCGGTTGACGATGTCAAAATCAGCGCCTTTTTAAAAAATAATGCCGCCGCATCGCAGAATGGCCGGACGGCTCCGGCGTTGTCTGCGGATTTGGGTGCTTCGCTGCCGCAGATTCGTCCGCTCCCGCTGAATTTAAAGCCGCGGTTTGTGGAAACGGTCAGGCAGTTGAATATACCCGATAATTTGAAACAACAGATAATTTCGGTGCTTCCTGAAACGGAAGTCCGGTTGTCGGTACAGAGTATTGTGCCGCAACAGATTCCCGCAGCCCGGTCCGAAAGTCTGCTGTCTCAAATTCTCCGGCCATTGACGCAGCAGCCGGAAGCCTTGCAAAATATCAAAGAGGCAGCCGTCAGAATATCGAACGGGCTGTCCGAATTAAACGGCCGGACGTTTCCTGCGGTGGTGGAACCGTCAGGCGGCAGTCAGACGGTCTTATCATCATCGTTGGGAAAAATAATGACGGAAACGCCTCTGAATCTTTCCGAAAACGCAGAGCTGATTTTGCAGATCGTGGAGGTGCGGTCCCGTCCGGTTTCTTTGCTTGATAGTTTGTTGGAAGATTTGTCCCGCCTGTTTGAAAAACTTCCGCAAACCGGAAAGGGGGACGTGGCAGGCCGTCTGCTCAATCTTCAGACAACGGTTCCCGAACGGCTGAATAATTTGCTTGAGGCCGTTGCCCCGCTGCAGAATTTGCGTCCGGAACTGGCCGTTGAGGTCCTGAACCGGCTGCCGGCGCAAAATGAACAGATGCTGCCGCGCCTACATGCTTTTTATAAGGCGGCATCCGGCGGTGGCGTAGAGGCCTGGCTGGGCAGGGAGTTAACGGCGGAATTATCGGCGCAGGGCGTTGAGGGAAAAGAAGTTGTCGGCCGGCTGGGCGAGTTTATTTCGTCTTCTGTTCGGGAAGGCGTCAGCTGGCGTCAGGTAACGCTTCCGTTTTTTGACGGTCAAAATCTGACTCAGATAAAAATAGCCCTTAAAAAGAACCGGGATGAAGAGGAACAGGAAAAAACGCGCCGCCCGCATCATGCCGGCACCCGTTTTTTGGTGGAAACGGATTTTTCACGCCTTGGAAAATTTCAATTTGACGGTTTTTCGATTGCCGCCGAACGGAGATTCGACCTGGTTATCCGCACCTCCCGTCCGGCAGATGAAGATTTGTGCGCGCATATTATGAATTTGTTTAAAACTTCGTTGTATAATGTCGGTTATGTCGGAAATTTGAAATTCGGCATTCAGGAAAGTTTTGTAAAAATAATTGAGGATGAAACCGCTCAGTTCAAAGACGTAGTCTATATCTGAATGACAAAAGATGCACTGGGATATTATCGGATTTTGAATGTTTCGCCGTCAGCTTCGGGCGAAGAAATAAAACGCCGATACCGCGATTTGGCAAAGGTTTGGCACCCCGATCACAACAAGGCCGAAAACGCGTTGGAGGTTTTTCAAAAACTTTCTTCTGCCTATGAAGTGCTGCAGGACGAAACGACGCGTTTGGTGTATGATATCTTGTCACAGGTATATGATGAAAAAACGTTTCCGGATTTGGAAAATATTCAGCCGATAAAATCGGAGACAGAGGAGATTGATTTACGGGTTTTGACGCCGACGAACGTCCGCGGACAAATCTGGAAAACGCTTGTTTTGCATCCGCGGATTGTCTGTGGTTACCGCGACGCACTAAAGCAAACCTTTAAGTTTTCCGCAAAAAATTGGCTGCTGGGCTGGTGGAGTGCCGCGGGACTTCTGAAAACGCCGCGCGCACTGGTACAAAATTTTAAAGAGGTTGACAACAAAACCGCCAATCTGCAGCTTTTGAGTCATAACGCGGTTGCCTATTGGCACGAAAAGGATTTTGCTTCGGCTGCCGCTTCGGCCGTTATGGCGCTGGATTATGCCGATGCCGGACAAAAATCCTGCCTGCAAAAGTTTATCGCCTTGCTTAATCAGCGGATTCCCCGGCCCAAAGCATGGAATTTTGCCGCCCTTCGCCTGGTACAGTTGATTATTCCCGGAATATTGCTGTTGTTACCGCTTTTTTCCGGCGGAGCAGTTTATCTGACGGAAAGCGAGTTGTGGGATTATTTTTCAAAAAAAAACGAAATCAGTTATTATCAGGAAGTCAACTTTGGCAACCGAGGACGCAGTGTAGATGATGTCGTTGTCGGAAAAATTCTCAACATTCCGGTTGACCGAGCCGACAGCAGCAGACTTTATCACCTGCGTCAAAAAGTCAAAATCATGTACGGTCCGTCCGATGACTTTGACGTAATGAAGGAGCTTCCCGCCCGCACAACCGTACGATTGACCGGTCTGAGTCCGGATAACGTTTGGGCGCGCGTCATGATTGATAACGGTGAAATGGGATTTGTCCGCCAGGAAATGCTGCAGCAGGGAACAGGTTTGCCGATTCCGGAGTTTAGCCAGATTGTCAATAACTGATATGAAAAAAACGGTATATTGCAAACCCCGGAACTGAACATTCCGGGGCTTTTTGCATCCTTTGAAAGAAAAAGAACAGGGAGGCTAACAAGGGGCAATGTGCCAAATATCTTTGGTGTACTCCATAACCGCCCGGTCAGAAGAAAACTTACCGATTCGGGCAACATTTAGAATAGCTTTTCTAGCCCAGACCTCTTTGTTTAAGAAGTCTTTTTCAACCTCTTCCAGCTTCTTGTCAAAAGCTTGCAAGTCTGCCAGAACAAAGAAGTAGTCTCGGTTGACCAATTCTTCGAAAATGGGCTTAAACAGCAGCACATAATCTTTTTCGCAAAAGAGGTTGGAGTTGACGGCGTTCAAAATCCGTTTGATGTAATTGTTGTTTTCATAAATCTCTTTGGGATTGTATGTTGCCCGTTTTTCATGAATTTCCTGCTCGGTCAGGCCGAAGAGATAAAAGTTTTCTTCGCCGACTTCTTCACGGATTTCGATGTTGGCGCCGTCCAGTGTCCCGACGGTCAGCGCGCCGTTGAGCGCAAATTTCATATTGCCGGTGCCGCTGGCTTCAAATCCGGCGGTTGAGGACTGAATGCTGACGTCGGCGGCCGGAATCAAAACTTCCGCCAGCGAAACTTTGTAGTCCGGAACAAAGACCACCTTGAGCATGTCATTGACGCGCGGATCGTTGTTGACAACATCGGCCACATTGTTAATCAGCTTGATGATAAGCTTGGCAAAATTGTAGGATGGTGCGGCCTTTCCGGCAAAAATATAGGTTTTGGACGTTGCCGGACGGATATTGTCTTTAATGATGTCAAGATAATCGCCGATAACCTGCAAAATTGTCATCAACTGGCGTTTGTATTCGTGAATGCGTTTGGCATGGACGATATACATGCTTTCCGGGTTAATCATCACGCCGGTTGCTTTAAAGACGACTTTTGCCAGCCGGTTTTTGTTGGCAATTTTAATGGCTGAAAAGTCTTTGATGAATTTTTTGTCTTTGGCATAATCTTCCAGTCCCCGCAGCAGCGGCAGATTGGTCACCCATTCGTCTCCGATTTTGGAGGTAATCAGGTCTGCCAGCGCGGTGTTGGCATGCTGCAGCCAGCGCCGCGGCGTAATGCCGTTGGTAATGTTGTGGAATTTTTCCGGCCAAAGCTCATAAAATTCCGGAACCAGCGAGGTTTTAATCAGCTCGGAATGGATTTTGGCCACGCCGTTGACGGAAAAGGAGCCGACAATCGAAAGATTGGCCATGCGGATAATCTGGTTGTCGCCGTCTCCGTGAACAATCGAGACCTTGTCCAGCTTGGCGTGATCATCGCCGAATTTTGACTTGGCAAATTCAATAAAGCGGCGGTTGATTTCGTAGATAATCTGCAAGTGTCGCGGCAGCATTTTTCCCAAAATGCGGGAAGGCCAGGTCTCGAGCGCTTCCGGCAGCAGCGTATGGTTGGTATAGGCGAATACTTTTGTCGTAATGTCCCAGGCCTTGTCCCATTCTTGTCCGTGTTCGTCGACCAAAACGCGCATCAGTTCGGCAATGGCAATGGCCGGATGCGTGTCATTAAGCTGAATAACGACTTTTTCGGGCAGCTGGCTGAAATCATTGCTCTTTTCCAAAAAGCGGCGGACGATGTCCTGAATGGCGCAGGACGCAAAAAAGTATTGCTGTTTGAGGCGCAGTTCCTTGCCGGATTCTACGGCGTCAGACGGATACAAAACCTTGGAAATCGTTTCGGTTTCGATTTTTTCTTTCATGGCTTCGATATAGCCGCCTTCGTTAAAGATGTTGATGTCAAGTTCGTCGTCGGTTTTGGCTGAGAACAGGCGAAGATAGTTGACGGACTTGCCCTCGTAGCCGACAATCGGAAAATCAAACGGCACGCCGTACAGGGTTTTGGTGTTCATCCAGATAAAGTTTTTCTGTCCGTTGGGACTTTCCAGGGTTTCCACTTCGCCGTAAATCGGAATTTTGACAATCCGGTCCAGCCGGGCAAACTGCCAAGGTGAATCTTCGCCCTGCCAACTGTCGGCCTGTTCGACCTGGTAGCCGTTTTCGAATTTTTGTTTAAAAAGACCGAATTGATAGTTAATACCGTAACCGAAACCGGGGATGCCCAGCGAAGCCATTGAATCCAAATAACAGGCGGCCAGACGACCAAGTCCGCCGTTGCCGAGCGCCGGATCATATTCGGTATCAAAAATTTCTTCCAGAGAAATATCCGGCAATCCGTCGATTTTAATGCTTTTGAGAATGTCAAACAAACCGAGATTGTGCAGGTTGTTTTCCAGCGAGCGCCCGATGAGATATTCAATGGAGAGGTAATATATTCTTTTCGAATTGCACTTGTTGTAGCGGGCGATGGTTTCATACATCTTGTCCATCGCAAATTCGCGCACGGCCAGCGCAATAGCCTCCAAGGCTTCGTCTTTATTGATTTCGCAAGTCCTTTTTCCGATAAAATATTTGATATAATGTTCTATGGAAAGTTTGAGCCGGGCGCGGTCAATTTCGTTGATGATGGCGGAATTCTTTTTCACCTTAATCTACTCCTTGCATGCAAAAATACGGAATTATCCTCAACCCTAAAAGGAATTGTTTGAAATATGGTTAATAATATAATTATTTTCCGTTAAAGTTTACAGTCAGAATTATAAGTTTTTTAATAAATTTAGTTGTAAATTCAAACGTAACTGGATATAATCACGCCAATTAATGCAATTTTTGAGGTGAAAGAATGAAGAACTCCTTTATGGCCGGTCTGATGCTGGCAACCGCCTTAAGTTTGAGCGGAACGGCCCGCGCCCAGAATATTTTTGAGGCCTTGAGCGAAACTTACAATACCAACCCGACCCTTCAGGCACAGCGCGCATACCTGCGCAGCATTGATGAAAATGTTGCAATAGCCAAGTCGGGATACCGTCCGACTGTCAGTCTGGACGGCTCTTACGGAGAAACTAAAAGCAATGTTGATTCTGATCGCGGGGCTTATCGCGTGGGGGACGGCGACAGTCATACAGGGAGTGTGGCCGCCAGAATTTCGCAGCCGGTTTTCAGCGGTTTTTCAACGGTAAACTCGGTTAAAGCGGCGGACAGTCAGGTTCGTGCCGAGCAAAATAATTTGTATAATGTGGAGCAGGACATTTTTTTGCAGGCCGCCACAGCTTATCTGGACGTTTACCGGGATACCGCCATTGTCGAACTGCAGAAAAACAACGAGAAATTGCTGAAAAAACGTCTGGATGAAACTCAGCAGCGCTTTAATGTCGGCGAGGTAACCCGCACCGACGTGTCTCAGGCTCAGGCGCGTTATTCTCAGGCAATGTCGGACCGCATTGCCTCGGAAGGAAATCTTGAAGCTTCCAAGGCGACTTATACGCAGATTATCGGTTCCAAGCCGGAAAAGCTTGAAGATCCTGCTCAAATCAGGGATTTTTTGCCAAAAAATTATGAGGAAGCGTTGAATGTCGCGATGGATAACAATTACACCATTCGCCAGGCCAAACACATGCTTGATTCGCAAACATATACCGTTTACGCCAATACCGGAGCGCTGTTGCCGCAGATAAGCCTGGAGGGATCTGTTTCCAAAGTTGAAAATGACAGCAATCAGAGCATTTACGGCGATATTGAAACCGATAATGTTGAGTGGGGCGTTAATATGAGCATTCCGCTGTATGATGCCGGCGAAAACCGCGCCAAAATCCGCCAGAGCAAATATCAGAAATGGCAGGCGCAAGAGCAGGTTTTGGAGGCTCAGCGCAGTGTTCAGGCCGTCGTCTCCAGAGCTTGGGAATATATGATTTCCAATGCTTCGCAGATTAAGGCGCTCAAAGATCAGATAAAAGCCAACGAAATAGCTTTGGACGGAGTTCAAAAAGAAGAAGCCCTCGGCAACCGCACGATTTTGGATGTTTTGGATGCGTATCAGGAATTGCTGAACTCCAATGTCAGTGAAGTTACGGCTCGCCGAGACTATTACGTTTCCGTAATGAATTTGTTGGTTTCGATGGGTAAGCTGACGGCGGAAGATTTGAAACTCGGGGTAGATATTTATAATCCCAAAAAGTTTTATAAAGAAACCCGGGACAAATGGCTGGCTCTGAATTAAAGTTTTTTTGCTAAAAATTGTCGAAGCTCTTGATAATGAGATAATTTTATGTAAAATAGCTTTCATGTTAATATTCGGGAATGTAAATTATGGCTGAAGACAATCAGGAACTTTCCATGGAAGATATTTTATCTTCAATTAAAAATATTTTGTCGGAAGATGAAAATTCCGGTAAACAACAGGAAGAAAAAAAAGAACCGGAAATTTCAGCTCCCGGGGCGGAAAGTGACGAAACTCAGACGCCCGCCAAAACGGAAAAGGCCGAACCTTCCGAACCTGAAACCGCAAATCGGGTTGAAGAAGATGACGTTCTTGATTTGTCTCCGTCCATGCGAATAGAGGATTTTGCCAATTCGGAAGAAGAAATAAATCTGGATGCCGAGTTGGACGGTATTTCTGGGGAGCCCGAAAATAGTCAGGAAAACCTGGAGGCTCCCGCCGCTGCTTTTGAGGAGGAACCCGAAGAGGGGGAAAATGAGTTGACACCCGAAAAGGCTGTTTCGACGGAAACGGAAGAATTGCCTGCCGATGATGCTCAGGGACTTTCCGAAATTGAACCTCAGGACGAGGAGTCTGACCCGTTTGATGTTGAAAAAACAGAAAATGCCGATTATCGGGAAACCTCTTATCAGGAGGAACCCGCCAAGATAATGGAAAGCGCACGGGAACCGGAAATTATTCTGCCGACACTGGAAGAGGTCGAAGCCGAGCCCTATTTTGAAGCGGATGCGCCTCAGGCTCCCGCTTATCAACAGGACGAGGAACCGAAGAAACAGCCCGAACCGGAACCTCGGGACTTTCGGACGGATTCCGGTATCGAAATGCCGGCGGAAAAAAATGCGGTAGATGTTTCCGCATCGATTATCAGCAATTTTGCCAAAATGTTTACGCGCGAAAAGGCTGCCGAACCGGAAGAGCAGGTTGAGGCTGCCGAACCGGTCAGAGAACTCGGCAGTGCCAATCGGACGATTGAAGATGTCGTTGCTTCGGTTATCCGCCGGATAATCGGAGAAGAAGTGTCTCAAAACTGGCGCAAGGGTGCCGATTACGACAAACTGGCCCGCGAAGAAATTGCCGAACAAACCCAAAAATGGCTGGATAAAAATCTGCCGGCGTTGGTTGAGCGGATTGTCAAACAAGAGATTGAGCGAGTGATGGCAAAGGTTGGCGATGACCGGTAATGCCGGCGCCGGCCTCACTTCATTTATGCCCCCAAATTAAAATTTGAGGGCATTTTGCAATTGATAAAGTTTCAGAATAATAAGCAGAAAATGGAAAAAACAATGTTGGAAAAAAATTATAACCCTAAAGATTTTGAAGAAAAAATTTATGCCGATTGGGAGGCATCCGGAGATTTCAAATCTGATATGCGTGCAGACAAAGACGCATTTGCCATCGTTATTCCGCCGCCAAACGTAACCGGCGTTTTGCATATGGGGCACGCGCTGAACGATACGCTCCAGGATATTTTGGTCCGTTACAACCGCATGCTCGGCAAAAAGGTGTTGTGGCAGCCGGGAACCGATCACGCCGGCATAGCCACCCAGATGGTTGTTGAAAGAAATCTGGCCAAAGACGGAATTACCCGCCATGATTTGGGGCGCGACAAGTTTATCGAAACCGTCTGGAAGTGGAAGGAACAATCCGGCGGCATCATCTGCAAACAGCTGCGTCGTCTGGGCGCTTCCTGCGACTGGAGCCGCGAGCGTTTCACTATGGATGAGGGCTTGAGCCGCGCCGTTCGCAAAATTTTTGTAAACCTTTACAAAGACGGCCTGATTTACAAAGCCAAAAAACTGGTCAATTGGGATTCCAAATTTATGACCGCCGTGTCCGATCTGGAGGTCGTCCAAAAAGAGACCGTCGGCAAAATGTATTATTACAAATATCCGATTGAAGGCGAACCCGGTGAGTTTATCCATATCGCGACCACTCGTCCCGAAACCATGTTTGGCGATACCGCGGTTGCCGTTAGTAAGGACAATGAAAAATTGAAGCATCTGATTGGCAAAAACGCAGTTTTGCCGATTGTTGACAAGATTATTCCGATTATTGCCGACGAGCATGCCGATCCCGAAAAAGGAACCGGTGCGGTTAAAATTACGCCTGCTCATGACTTTAACGATTTTGAGGTTGGCAAACGCCACAATCTGCCGCTGATAAATATTTTGAATCCGGACGCCACGCTGAATGAAAATACGCCCTTCCCGGGAATGGATACCCAGACGGCACGCCAAAAGACCATTGAAAAACTGGAAGAACTCGGCCTCATGGAGCGCATAGAAGATCATCCGATGGTTATTCCTTACGGCGACCGCTCAAATGTAGTGATTGAGCCGATGCTGACCGACCAGTGGTTTGTCGATGCGCCGACATTGGCCAAAGAAGCCATCCGGGCAGTGGAGGACGGCGAAATGCAGTTCGTTCCCAAATCTTATGAAAAGACCTATTTTGAGTGGATGCGCAACATCCAGCCGTGGTGCATTTCCCGCCAGCTGTGGTGGGGGCACCGCATGCCGATTTGGTACGGTCCGGATGACAAAATCTTTTGCGAAGAAACCGAGGAAGAGGCTCAGGCCGCGGCGGATAAACATTACGGACATCATGTCGAACTGCGTCGGGAAACCGATGTGCTTGACACTTGGTTCTCTTCCGGATTGTGGGCTTTTTCAACCCTCGGCTGGCCGGATAAAAACGAATATCTGGACACGTTTTATCCGACATCTGTCTTGGTGACGGCCTTTGACATCATCTTTTTCTGGGTTGCCCGCATGATGATGATGAGCATGTACATGATGAAGCGCGTCCCGTTCCGCAAATGCTATATTCACGGACTGGTCCGCGACGAGCAGGGCCGCAAGATGTCAAAATCCAAAGGCAACACCGTCGACCCGATGGAAACGATAGAAAAATACGGAGCGGACGCTTTGCGCTTCTTTATGGCTGCCATGGAAACCCAGGGGCGCGACATTAATATGAGCGAGGCCCGCATTGCCGGATACCGCAATTTTGCCACCAAGCTGTGGAATGCCGCCCGGTTTGGCGAGATGAACAACTGCGCGCCGGTAAAAGGTTTTGATGAAAAAGGGGTTAGCCATCCGGTTAATAAATGGATTATCGCCAAAGCCAAAGAGGCCACGGAGCAGGTAACCGCCAATCTCAATGCCTTCAGATTTTCAGACGCCGCCAACGCGGTTTATCAGTTTGTCTGGGGCGCGTTCTGCGATTGGTATATTGAGATGATAAAGCCGATTCTCTATGGCGAGGACGAAACGCAAAAAGCCGAAACCCGCGCAACGTTTGGTTGGGTTTTGGACCGGATATTGATTATTCTGCACCCGTTTATGCCTTTTATCACCACGGAGTTGTGGAACAATACCGCCGACCGGGATGTCAAACTGATTCATGCCGCCTGGCCGCAGTCTGAAAACATTGACAGCGCCGCCATGAACGACATTGATTGGACGATTGACTTGATTTCGGCAGTTCGTTCCCTCAGGTCGGAAATGAATATTCCGGCCGGAGCCAGATTGACTTTGTATCTCAAAGGCGCCGATGCTGCTTCGGCAGAACACCTGCAGTCTTTTGCGTCGATTATCTGCTCGCTGGCTCGTCTGGAAAAGGCGGAAATTTACACGGGCGAGATAACCTCCGATATGGCGCAGGGCGTTTTCCGTGAGGCGGTTTTGCTGCTGCCTCTGAAGGGCGTGGTCGATTTTGCCGCCGAGAGGGAACGCCTGAACAAAGAGCTTGAAAACCTTAATAAAAATCTGGAGGGTTACGCTCGCAAACTGGGCAACCCCAGCTTTGTGGAACGGGCGCCGGCCGCGGTGGTGGAAGAAGAAAAACGCCGCCAGACGGAAGCCTTGGAAAACAAGGCCAAAGTGGAAGAAGCCTTGCAGCGCATTGCCAATTTTTAGGGGCGTTCAAACTGTACCCTCAAAACTCCCGGTAAACATCGGGAGTTTTTTTGTTGCAAATTTTTGCCGGTTTTATATCATAACCTTGCTGTCCGGAGAGCGGGCAGCGGAGTGTCACAGCTCCAAATAACCAAAAGAACAACTCCTTAAATGGGGAGCCGGGGGAATAAGCATGCCTGCATGACGAAGAACCCGGACTGTTCGGTTATACAGTTGTGAACTCCCCGCTTCGTTGTTGTAACGAGGCGGTTTTGTTTTATCAACAAACAAAGGAGTTACAAACATGTTATGCCAAAAAGCAATGAAAGACCAAAAACGCTGTCAGCGCAGCTTGTCGCAACAGCTGCATGATTTGAGGATATCCAACCGGCTGAGCATAGAAGAAGTCCACGTCAAAACCGGTATACCCAGCTGGTGGATAGACGCGATAGAAATCGGTAATCGCGAACTAAAACTGGAACACCTTTATATCTTGGCAAAATTTTACGATAAAAGAGTCGTCATCTTTTTGGAGGACCGGTAAGGGCAAAATAAAACCCGTTCAATTGAACGGGTTTTATTGGGTTTACATCTCAAATTGTTTCGCAAAGCGGTGTTTTTCTTCTCCGTTAATCGTCAGAATTTTCGGATTGTTCAAAATGCACGGCAACTCAAGGCTTAAGAACACGCTCTCTTTATCGGCGTTTTTGACAAAGGCGGTTACATTGCCTTTGGCCTGCTCAATCATCCGCTTGCTGGCCTCTTTCCAAATCAGCACCACGTCATCGGCAGACAGGCCGCTGTCAGCGCTGTTAAAACCCATTTCAACCAGCTTGGCGCCGCAGGGAGTATGGTCAATCATCATTTTGCCGGGGTTTTCCGCCACATAGGCGAAGGCCAAATCGCGATTCTCTTTGGTCGGTTGATTGGTAATGCTGTACACCACCAAACTGTCCGCCGGCGTTGACACATCAAAAGTCTTGGCTACTTTCAGCCCTTCCGAAAATAAACTACGCATCGCTTTTTTTGTTTCTCTTACTTTTTACAATATCCAAAGCGCCGTCGACAACGATAACGTCTGCCGTGTCGCCGTCACCGATTTCTCCTTCCAGAATCTTGAGAGCTAATTTATTCTCAATTTGAGTCTTTAGCAATCTTTTTAAAGGTCTTGCCCCATAAATAGCATCGTATCCGTTATTGACAATCCAGATAAAGGCTGCGTCATTAACATGGATGTGGATATTTTGGTCGGCCAGGCGTTTTTCAATATTTTCAACTTGGATTTTGGCAATGTCTTTAATATTGGTCTTGTCCAGCTTGTGGAAAATCGTAATCTCGTCGATTCGGTTTATAAATTCCGGACGAAACGAGTTTTTGACAATATCCATTACCCGGGCGCGGACCTCTTTGGGATTGTCGGCGCCGGTCGCATTGGACAAGATGTCTGATCCTAAGTTGGATGTCATAATGATAATCGTGTTCTTGAAATCGACCGTGCGGCCTTTGCCGTCAGTCAGACGGCCGTCGTCCAAAACCTGCAGCAGGATGTTGAAAACATCGGGATGTGCTTTTTCGACTTCGTCAAACAAAATGACCTGATAAGGACGGCGGCGCACGGCTTCGGTCAAATAACCGCCTTCATCATAACCGACATATCCCGGAGGCGAACCGATTAAACGGGCAACCGCATGCTTTTCCATATATTCCGACATATCAATACGCAGCATGGCGCTTTCATCGTTGAACAAAAACTCGGCCAGAGCCTTGCTCAATTCGGTCTTGCCCACGCCGGTCGGCCCCAGAAACAGGAAAGAACCTATCGGCTGACGGGCGTCGCTGATTCCGGCGCGCGAACGTCTGACCGCATTGGAAACCGCGGCAATGGCTTCTTTTTGGCCGACGACGCGTTTACTCAAAAAGTCTTCCATATGAATCAGTTTTTCTTTTTCGCCCTGCAGCATTTTATCAACCGGAATGCCCGTCCATTTGGATACCACGGAAGCAATGTTCTCTTCGGTAACCGTTTCCGAAAAACCGCTTTTATGCTGTTCGGCTTCGGCTTCGGCGGTTTTGATTTTGTTTTCCAAATCGGGGATAATGCTGTACTGCAATTCACCCGCGCGTTCAAAACGGCCTTCGCGTTTGGCGATTTCCACTTCTATCCGGGCCTTGTCCAGTTTGTCTTTTAAGCCGGTAAAATCCGCCAGTCCCTGTTTTTCCTCATGCCATTTTTCTTCCAGCGTTTTGGCCTTAGCCTCCAGACCGGAAATTTCATAGCCGATAAGCTCCAGACGCTCTTTCGATTTTTCGTCAGTTTCTTTTTTCAGAGCCTCACGCTCGATTTTCAGCTGCAAAATCCGGCGGTCAAGCTCATCCAGTTCCTCAGGTTTGGAATCAATCGCCATCCGCAGCGAACTGGCCGCTTCATCCATCAAATCGATGGCCTTGTCCGGCAAAAAACGGTCGCTGATATAGCGGTTGGACAAAGTAGCGGCGGCAATCAGCGCGCCGTCCGAAATTTTGACGCCGTGATGCAACTCAAATTTTTCCTTAATGCCGCGGAGAATGGAAATAGTTTCTTCAACCGTCGGCTCGCCGACGTAAACGGCCTGAAAACGACGTGCCAGAGCAGCATCTTTTTCCACATATTTTTTGTATTCGTTCAAAGTCGTAGCGCCCAAACAATGAAGTTCGCCGCGCGCCAAAGCCGGCTTGAGCAGGTTGGAGGCGTCCATGGAACCCTCGGAGGCGCCGGCGCCAACCAGCGTATGCATCTCGTCAATAAACAAAATGATGTTGCCGTCCGAGGCCTCAACCTCTTTCAACACGGATTTCAGGCGTTCCTCAAACTCGCCGCGGAATTTTGCACCGGCAATCAGGGCACCCAAATCCAAAGACAACAGACGTTTGTGTTTCAGGCTTTCCGGAACGTCGTTGTTAACGATTCGCATGGCCAGCCCTTCGACAATTGCGGTTTTGCCGACGCCGGGCTCGCCGATAAGCACCGGATTGTTTTTCGTTCGGCGGGACAAGACCTGAATTGCCCGGCGGATTTCGTGCTCTCGTCCGATAACCGGATCAAGTTTTCCTTCTTTGGCTTTTTGGGTAATGTCGATGGTAAATTTCTTCAGGGCTTCAAAATTGTCTTCCGAAGTTTCGCTGTCGGCAATCCGCCCTTTGCGATATTCGTTAATCACCTGATTCAGTTTGACGGCATCGACGCCGCCGGCTTTCAAAATATCGTAAGCCTCATTGCCGGAAGTGACCGAAAGCGCCTGCAGCAGACGTTCCGCCGTTACGAATTTGTCGCCGCTTTTGTCTGCCAGCTTTTCCGCCTCCATCATCACCATGGTAAATTCCTGCGACATCAGGCTCTGAATGCTGCTGCCTTCCACTTGGGGAATTTTAGCAAACGCTTTTTCCAGCTTGTCGCGGATTTGTGTAATGCTGCCGCCGGATTTCAAAATCAGGTTGGCGATTACCTCGTCATTATTATCCAAAAGCACTTTCAGCAAATGCAGGGGAGTAATGTATTGATTGCGGTTTGACGCGGCCAGATTAACCACATCCTGCAAAATTTCTTTTGATTTTGCCGTCAGTTTTTCAAAATCCATAATAAACCTCTCTTTCTTATCCTATAATATAGGAATTCACAGCGGCACCTGTCAACAGAGAGGTCGCTAGATAACGGTGCGGCAAATTCAAACAAAAACATCTGGAAAATTTCCGGCTTTTTTTTATTTTTTGAAGCCCCGATTCATGAAAAAATAAAATTATCTGAAGGCTGCCTCAGTTAATTCTGTAAGGCTTGCTCTGATTCCGGTATGGGAGGCCGCATGCGCGGAAAACAACTTAAGCTCCGGCCTGCTTCCATTTGCCGGAGGTATCCTGTTGCCAATAGAAACAATCGTTTCCGGAAGCTTTGACGCTTTTCCAAAAATTCCTGGCTTGTTGCACGGCTTCCGGAGAATTGCCGTCAAAAATATTAAAAATACGCATATAATCGGCAAGTTCCTCGGGAGCGGCCGAGGCGCCGTCAACCAAAAACAGCAGACTTGCCAGATTGGGGTTGTCCGTTCCGCTGGTCAGCCAAATCGGCTGCAATTCGGCATTGCCGTCTTTTTTTGCGCCATGCGGCAAAAACGACTGATCGTTATACGTCCACAACAGAGAGTTGATAAAATCCACCCGTTCTTCCGTTCCGATTCGGACAACGGTGCTTTTTCCCGTTTCGTAGGCTTTTTCCAGTAGTTTCGGCAAAACGACATCCAACGGCTGCGTCTGCAAATGATAAAAATCCACTCTACTCATTGACATCCAGTTTAATGGCCGCATAATGCGGAATGTTATTCTCATAAATCTGCAGCAGGAGCGGCCGCTGATTGTCCAAACGGGCATCATCGGCCATCGTGCGGACATCATTAATATCAAAAACCGGGGCCTTGTCAATCTCCGTAATCAGATTTCCTTCCCGCAGGCCTTTTGCCTCGGCATCGCTGCCGGAGTCGACTTTGACAATAACCACGCCGCTCTGAGAGTTATCAAAATGATATTTATTCAAAATTTCCGGCGTCAAATTTGACAAAGTAATATGCAGCGGGGCAATATAGCCGTCATCGACGGGAACTTCGGCAGCCGGACGCTGTGGTTGGATAGGCGCTTCCTTTTCCTCTTCGGGCATTAAAGCGACAAAAACGTTTTTATGCAAAAATTGTTTGTTACGCCAAATTTCCAGACTGACCGATTTGCCGGGCGCCGTTTCCGCAATCATTCTGGAAAAACTCCGCGGATCTCCGGCCGGATGTCCGTCAACGGCGGTAATAATGTCCCCGGCTTCGACACCGACTTTCGCCGCTGTAGAACCTTCCGAAACGGCGGAAACCACCACGCCCTGTTTTTGAGGTTGACCGACGCTGGCGGATATATCCTCGCTGTTGGGCTGAATGCTGACGCCAATCCAACCGCGTTCGACTTTACCCTTGGCTTTCAGTTCGGTGACGACAAAACGCGTCAGGTTAACCGGAATGGCAAATCCGATGCCCATACTGCCGCCGCTGGTGGAAAAAATAGCCGTGTTAATGCCGATAACTTCACCGTTCATGTTAAACATCGGGCCGCCGGAACTCCCTTGGTTAATGGACGCATCAGTTTGTATAAAGTTATCGTAAGGGCCGGATTCGATATCCCGGGATTTTGCCGAAACAATGCCGGCCGAAACGCTGTTGCCCAGCCCGAAAGGGTTGCCGATGGCCAAAATCCAGTCGCCGACGCGGATTTTGTCAGAGTCTCCGATTTTTGCAAACGCAAGCTTGTCGGCGGTTTCCACCTTTATCAGGGCAATATCGGTCTTATTGTCCCGGCCGACCAGTTTGGCCTCCAGTTGGCGGTTGTCCGCCGTGGTAACCTGAATGGCCTCGGCGCCTTCAATAACATGGCTGTTGGTAATGATATAGCCGGCCGGATCAATAACAAAACCGGAGCCCAGAGATTCCTGCTGCGGCTGCCGCGGATTAAAAAAGTTTTCAATTCTTGGGTCCGCACTGACGATTCCCGGCATGCTTTCTCCGGTTTCTTCCGGAGAATAGGGGCGTGAAGTCGAGATATTTACCACGGCCGGCTGCACCTGCTCGACCAAATCGGCAAAAGACGGCATTTGCGCCTGTGCGGCTCCGACACAGCCAAACGCCAGACATGCCGTCCAATATGTCAGATGTCGCCGAACCATCATCTTCCGGATTTTAAAGATTTGCCGAAGAAGTCAAAAAACTCGGCGTCGGGCGAAAGAACCATAGATGTTGTTTCTTTGTTGCCCAGGGCTTTGTTGTAGGCTTCCAGCGAACGATAAAAGGCATAAAACTGCGGATCCGTTCCCGCGGCTGCATTCCAGATGGCAATGGCCTCCCGGTCGCCTTCACCGCGAATAATCTGAGCCTGTTTTTCAGCTTCCGCAATAATTATTGTCCGCTCTTTTTCTGCCTGTGCGCGAATTTGCTGTGCCTCCTGCTGTCCGGTTGCGCGAAATTCTTTGGCTTCGCGGTCGCGTTCGGTCTTCATCCGGGCGTTAATCGCCTGCAGCACCTCAACCGGAAGATCGGCCCGGCGGATGCGGACATCTGCAACGCTGACGCCGATTTGTTCCGCATCGACTTTAACGGCTTGGCTGATATCAGACATAATTTTTGTGCGCTGGCCGGAGAGAAGCTCCTGCAGCGTGCTGCGCCCTAATATTTTGCGCACAGAAGAATTGACGATTTCTTCCAGCTTGCCGCGAGCCTGAAATTCGGTGCGGACGGTTTTGTAAAAACGCAGTGGATCAACAATCCGATAACGGGTAAAGCTGTCGACGTCCAGACGTTTTTTGTCGTTCAACACGACTTCCTGAGCCGGCGGATCAAGATTCAGCAGCCGCGTGTCATAAAAGACGACGTTTTGAATAAACGGAACCTTCAGCCGCAAGCCGGGATCTTTAACCACCCGCATCGGTTCGCCGAACTGCAGAACAATGGCCTGTTCGGTTTGCGCCACGACATAAAAGGCGTTTGCCGCCACAAAGAGAATAACGACGACCGCTGCGCCGATAATCAGTTTCAATTTATCGCTCATCTTTATTCTCCTTATTTGTTCTGCAGTTTATCCAGCGGCAGATAGGGCACCACGTTGGAACCTTTTGCTGACGGATCAAGAATGACCTTGTTTGAATTGGCCAGCACGTTTTCCATGGTTTCCAAGTACAGGCGCTTAATGGTCACGTCTTTGCCGCTTTTATAAGCGTTGTAAACCGACAGAAAACGCTCGGCTTCGCCTTGGGCGGTATTAACGACGGCGCTTTTATAAGCTTCGGCGTTTTGCAGACGCTGAGCCGCTTCGCCTTTGGCTTTGGGCAGAATTTCGTTGCGATAGGCTTCGGCCTCGTTTTTAAAACGTTCCATATCGGCTTTGGCGCGTTGCACTTCGTTGAAGGCATCGACCACCTGCCGCGGCGGGTCGGCTTTTTGCAGCTTAACGCGCACGATTTTGATGCCGGAACCAAACTCGTTCAAAACCTTTTGCAGTTCTTCTTTGGTTTCGTCTTCAACTTTGCCGCGGTCGCCCGAAATAATCGGCATCATCTTTGACTGGCCGACGATTTCGCGCAAAACGGATTGTGCGGCCACCCGCACGGTTTCATCAGGGCTTTGCAGGTTAAACAGATAATCTTTGGCGTTTTCGATTCTCCAGACAATGGTCAGGTTAATGTCCACGATATTTTCATCGCCGGTCAGCATGTGGCTTTCCGTAAAGGCGTTGGCATCGTCAACCGTCTGCACGCCGAGATTGATGCTTCGTTCCTGCGTCAGATTGACTTTTTCGACCTTTTCAATCGGATAAGGCAGGTGATAGTGCAGTCCGGCATCGGTGCTGTAGGCATAAGCCCCAAAGCGCAGAACAACGCCTTCCTCGTTCGGCTGAACCTGATAAAAACCGGAAGCCAGCCAGATTAAGAGCAGAATACCCGCGCCCCATTGCCATTTAAAATCAAAACTGCCGGGGGTTTCATTTTTGCTGAAATTGACTATTTTAGGTTTTTGCGGGGAAGGGTCATTGTCTCTCCAGGGATTATTGTCGTTATCATCCCAAGGATTGGGAATTTTAGCCATTTTTACACCTTTCAACTTTTTTATTGCGTTACCTGAATATATAATATAGATATACCAATAAAACAATAATCGAAAACATCTATCAACAGGACAAACAGCGATGGAAACAGAGTTGCAAAACATTGTCGGCGCATATTTTCCGGCTTCGGCAGTCGAAAGCGTCAAACAATTCGGAGGGCGGGTCATTGTCACGCTTTACGCCGCGGCTCAGGATGATGCTAAGGCCGAAGAAATGACGCAAAAACTGTCCCGGGTTGACGGCGTTAAAAAAGTCAGCGTTGTTTACACGGCAGACAAGCAGGCGCAGCCGCTTCAACCTGATTCCGGCAAATGGGAAATACCCGGCGTCAAAAAAATTATTGCCGTTGCGTCCGGCAAAGGCGGAGTCGGCAAATCGACCACGGCGGTTAATTTGGCCATGGCCTTATCTGCACTGGGCAAAAAGGTTGCATTGTTTGATGCGGATATTTACGGCCCGTCGGTTCCCACCATGCTGGGATACGAAGGCGTGGCGCCGGTTTCTTATGACGGCAAAACGTTTCAGCCTTTTGAGTATCAGGACATCAAATCCATGTCAATCGGCACGCTGATAGACCGCAATGTGCCGTTAATCTGGCGCGGGGCCAAGGCTTGCGGCGCAATAGAGCAGCTTCTGACGGAAGTTTCCTGGGGGGAGATTGATATCATGGTGATAGACATGCCGCCCGGTACCGGAGACATTCAGATTACGCTGTCACAGCGGGTAAATATCGACGGCGCGGTAATTGTTTCAACGCCGCAGGATATCGCCCTGATAGATGCGGTCAAGGGCGTCAATATGTTCAAACGCGTAGAGGTGCCGATTCTCGGAATTATTGAAAACATGAGTTATTATCTGTGTCCCAAGTGCGGAACCCGGGCGGACATTTTCGGTCATGCCGGCGCAAAGGAGACGGCGCAGGAGTTGAATGTTCCGTTTTTGGGAGAGATTCCGCTGCATATTGATATCCGGACCAACGCCGACGGCGGCACGCCGATAGTCAGGGCGCAGCCGGAAAGTCCGTTTGCCAAAGCTTATAAAGAAATCGCCGCAAAAATCATTGACGAACTGGCCTAGCAGATTATAAAACATCCAAAACCGGGAAAACGCAGAAGTTTTCCCGGCATTTTTTTTATCAGCCTCAACCAACGCCATATCTGCAGAAGAGTGGAATTCTCAAAACAGCCGCTTAGGTTATGCCAGTGGCGCTGCCACCGCGCGCCTACTTAAAGATTATTTAGGCGGCCAGTTATGCCACCAGGCGCTGCCTGGCATAAGATGTTATGATAATGGAATAAAAAGGGGAAAAGTCGGATAAAACATAAGTTTTAAGGGCGTTTTTAAAGCCGCTGAGAGGGGGAAACCGCATAAAATGAGTTTTCCGTCCAGCGCTGTTAATTAATTATTGACACACGTTTTAAGGCGTGTTAAATTAAAAGGTAGGATATCCGGACTAACAGAAGAAGGACGACGAAGATGAGCAGAATGAGCACGAAGTACATGGCAGCATTTACAACAGTGTTGTTCGGTTTATATAGTCATCCGGCCTATTGCACACACCAACACACACCACTGAGGCTGGCTCCGGATATCCGAGAATTTTCAAACGAAGGGGAGTCGTATCGGACGGCAAAAGTATACTGGCTTCCGGATTATCAAAACATTTACAACAGCAACATTAACGCCCCGGATGTTTCCGGCCCGTCCGACGGCGGGGACGGCGAACGCCGGTGCGAAGATTATGGGATGGTTTCTGCGTGCGAAAGCGGCGCGAGCGGAACATTGCAACGACCGCTTCCGAATTTGCGCTGTTATGCCAATTGTCGCTGTGCGGATGTTTATCAGTACGATGACGACAATTGTCAGCCGCCGTATTACACGAGCGGTAACAGCTGCGGCGGCAAGTACAGCAGATGCGAGTTAAACGTGGAAGAGGCCTGCGAGGGCTATGTCAAGAGTTGTTCGGAAGGGTGGCAACTGAGTTTGGACGGCCGCTGCGGATATGACAGCAGCTACGGGACCTGTTGCAATTTGTGCGAAGGGTACGATTACGGAGAAATCCCGGAAGGCTATATTGAGACGGAACGTTGCGAGAGCTGCACGGGCACAAAGTACAAGATAGAGATAAACCCGTGCGAGGGGTTCAGTGAATGCCGGTACGGTGCGGAGATAGGGTCGAAGAGTTGTCAGAGCGGCAGCAAGGTTTTGTATGACAATTGCAAAAAATGTCTGTATGAGTGCACGCTGGACAGTTGTCCGGAGAACACTCTGTGCAGTTACGAGGAATGTTCGGGCAAATATTGCGCGACGGGATGCGTTGAAGGCAGCTTTAATGAAGAAGCTTATTGGAGCGGCCTGTAACGAGCGGCAGAAATCGGTCAACTTAAAGAAGAAGGGAGAAGAGCGATGAGAAAGCGGATAAAGACGATGAAAACGGTAATAGCGGCATTACTGCTGTGCAGCACGGCGATGACGCCGGTTCTGGCGCAGAACTGTACGAGTTCGACCAGATGTGCGGAATTGGGGTATAAGAAATCGGCATCGGATTGCGACGGCATGGAAAGTCTGGTCTGTCCGTTTGACAGCAGCAAATATTTCTGCGTGGAGGCGGGAGATTCTGCGGCCGGAGCGGCACCCGGATCGATTCTGTATTCTGATGGAACGGTATCGGACAGTGTTATTCCGAGCAAGACCCCGGTCGGTATAGTGGCTTATGTTGCCGGTTCGACGAGATTTGCGGTGGCGTTGGAGGAGAGTAGCTCGACTTTGAGATGGTCTACTCCGAGTTATGAGAATTTATCGTGTTTAACAGATTATAGTAGTACGGCAGAAGCACAAACAGATTTCAGAGGTGCGACGAATACTTCATGTATTGTAAATTACAGCAGTAGCAATAGCTATCCGGCAGCAGAATACTGTAATACTTATAAGCCTGTCTCAAGCGGTAAAGGCAGCAGCGGGTGGTATTTACCGGCAGCCGGAGAGCTGTATGTGATGAACTTCAGTTATGGGGCTATTAACTTAGGGCTTCAAAAATTGTCGAAGACGCAACTTCAAAATGCTTATTACTGGTCTTCGTCCGAGCTCAGTAGCTACACCTACGCGTGGGTTGTGAGACCGTCCGGCGGCGGCATGTACGCCAGCAACTACAATAAGCTTGGCAGTTACCGCGTTCGTTGTGTCCTCGCTTTTTAACTATTTATCCCTTCAACTATTTACCTCTCGCGGCTTGCCGCGAGAGGTAAAATTTTTTTCTGCCTTCCGCCTTCAAGCTTTAGCTTGAAGGCGGCGTTTTGCGGCTTTGAAAAAACAAACCGCAGCCGCTTAAAGATTATTCCGTCAATCGGCATCAAATCTGCAGAAAAGTGGAATCCCCTCCGCCTCCGCTTAGATCTTGCCTCCACCCGCTGGGTGGTAGACATCAGGCACGGAGAAACGGCAGTCCCGAAAAAGCATCGCGCGCCCACTTAAAGGCTATTTAGGCAGCCAGTTTTCGCTCCCACCGTGTGGGTGTGGATAAATTAAGAAAGAGGGTTGCAACTTAAACAAACATTTTATATAAGAATAAACGTTTCGGGTGCACAGTGTATAATTGTGCCGGGATTACCATAAACCAAAAAACAAAGGACGGGCAGCGTGGCCATATACAGTGAATTACCGGTTTATCGTGACAGTTATCGTTTGCTGTTGGAGATTTACAAAGTCACCAATACGTTTTCCCGCGAGTACAAGTTCAGTTTGGGGCAGGACATGCGCAGAGATACGCTTTCGCTGTTTCGCAACTTGTATCGGGCAAACAAAAATCAGGACAAACGGGAATTTCTGGACGCGTTTCTGGATGATTTTGAGCTGTTGAAGCTGCAAATAAGAGTCTGCCTGGACCTCAAATTATTATCGTATAAAAAAATGGCCGAGATAGCGCTGATTACCGACAGCATCGGCAAGCAGATAACCGCTTGGAAAAACAGGGGCAAATAAAAACCGCCTGCGGCCGTTATTTTTTTGAGAAGCGTCCGAAACGCTGCGACAAAAAACAGTTTTGCCGGAATTCGTACGGTTACGGCCGTACGGAGCGAGCATATTTTACTTTTAAAAGGACTGCCGACAGCCGCAGAAGGCGGTTGTTAAGACCAAAACGGGCAGTCAGGATTGTGCGTCTGGTCTTCGTCCGAGTACAATAACAATAACGCCTGGAACGTCAGACCGTCCGACGGCAACATGAACAACAACAACAACAATAAGAATAACAGTAACCGCGTTCGTTGTGTCCTCGCTCTTGGAAGTAAAGTTAAACAAAAGCAGCATTTTTGCCGGAATTCGTATGGTTACGGCCGTACGGAGCGAGCATGTTTTATTTTCAAAAGGACTGCCGACAGCCGCAAAGCGCGGTTGTTAAGACCAAAACGGGCAGTCAGGATTGTATGGTTGGTCTTCGTCCGAGAACAATAACAACAACAACGCGTGGGTTGTGAGACCGTCCGACGGCGATATGAACAACAACAATAAGAACAACAACAATAACCGCGTTCGTTGTGTCCTCGCTCTTGGAAATAAAATTGAACAAAAAGGGTAATCCCGGTCATTGGCTTTGTTGGTGTGCTATGCAGCTTGAATTATTTGATACCTCTTATGCCGAGCCCGTAAAGCTGGAGGAAATGTTTGCCGCTTATTACGATTGTCGGCGCAACAAACGCAAAACGTTTAACGCTCTGGAGTTTGAGGGGGATTTTGAACATCGCCTGATAGAACTGTGGCGCCAGATTAACAACCAGACCTATTATCCGGGAAAATCCATCGCTTTTATTGTCAACAAACCGGTCAAAAGAGAGATTTTTGCCGCCGATTTTCGCGACCGTATCGTGCATCATCTGGTGATTAATAAGCTGATGCCTTTGTTTGAGGCGCTGTTTATCCGCGACAGCTATAGCTGCCGGGCCGGCAAGGGAACGATGTACGGCGTGCGGCGGATTGAGGAGTTTGTCCGCGAGTGTTCCGAAAATTATCAAAAAGACTGCTATATTCTCAAAATGGATATCCAGTCTTTTTTTATGAGCATAAACAAAGATATTCTGTATAAGCGGCTGGAGAAGTTTATCCGCCGATATTATCACGCCGTGGATAAGGAGGTTATTCTCGGCCTGGTGAAGATTATCGTTTATCATTGCCCGCAGCAAAACTGCAACATTAAGGGCAAACGCAGCAACTGGGACGGGCTGCCCGCCTCCAAAAGCCTGTTTAAGGCGGATAATCTGCACGGGCTGCCGATAGGCAATTTGTCATCCCAGATTTTTGCCAACTTTTATATGGACGCCTTTGACAAGTATGTCAAAAACGAGCTCAAGGTCAAATATTACGGGCGGTATGTCGATGACTTTGTGATTGTGCACCCGGACAAGCAGTTTTTGATAAAAATTCAGGACAAGCTGCGCCGCTTTATTGCCGAAAAACTCGGGCTGAGACTGCATCCGCGCAAAGTGTATCTGCAGCATTTCAGCAAGGGCGTCAAATTTATCGGCGCGGTGGTTAAGCCGGGGCGCGTTTATATTGCCAACCGCACCAAGGGAAATTTGTATCGGAAGATTGAAACGTTCAACGCCGTGGCCGCCAAAAATGCCGCTTATGCCGAGCAGGCCGAGCATTTTGTTTCCAGCATCAATTCTTATCTGGGATTTATGCTGCATTACAGCACTTATAAAATCCGCCGCAAAATGTTGTGGAAAAACATTTCGGACCGCTGGTGGAAGCTGATTTACACTTACGGCAGTGCCAAAAAAATCGTTTTGAAAAAAAACTGGACCACGCGGGTTAAATATCTTCGCCTGATGCGCAATAAAATTCCGGTGGAAGAGGGCGGCGATATCTTTTGAGCGGAAGATGTTTTGACAAAGGCCCCGAAACGAGTTCGGAGCCTTTGAGTATTGTTGAACGCGGATTAGCTTACATGTTTGCAATGTCGCGGATGTTTGAAACATTGCGCATGTTTAATTCCTGACGCATTGCCGCGCAGGCCTCTTCCAGACGGGTTGCGTCCGGACCGCCGGTCTGGGCCATGTCGGGACGGCCGCCGCCGCCCTGGGCGCCGACAAACGGAGCCACGGTCTTAATCAGCTCAACCGCGGAGATTTTGTCTTTCAGGTCGTCGGTAACGCCGATAACCACGGAAGCCTTGCCCTCGTTGCCCGAAAACAGGGCAATGACGCCGGAACCGATTTGCTCCTTAATTTCATCAACAAAAGCTTTCAGTTCTTTTGCCGGAATATCTTCCAAAACCTTGCCGACGAACTTGATGCCGTTGATGGTTTCGATTTTGTCCTGATTGTCGGCGGTTTTGTTGCTGACCAGCTTTTTCTTGAGGTCGAAAACCTGAGCTTCAAGCTTTTTCTTTTCTTCAAGTAATTGATTAACGCGCGCCTCTATGTCGTTGAAACTTGATTTTAAAAGATTCCCGACGCGGTGCAGCTTGTCCTCAATGTCCTGCGTAAATTTTTCGGCGGCATGGCCGGTCACGCATTCCAGACGGCGAACCCCCGCTGCAATCGCAGATTCTGACGTAATGTTGAAATAACCGATGTCGCCGGTGTGCTTAACGTGCGTTCCGCCGCACAATTCTTTGGAAACATCGTCGCCGACGCAGACAACCCGGACCTCGTCGCCGTATTTTTCGCCGAACAAGGCCATGGCGCCGCAGTTCATCGCCTCGTCATGGCTCATCAAAACGGTGTGAACCGGATAGTTGGCGCGTATCATCCTGTTGACCGCATCTTCCAGATCGCGCAGCTCTTCTTCGCTGATTTGCTTGGGATAAGCAATGTCAAAGCGCATCCGGTCGGCCGCCACCAGCGAGCCTTTTTGAGTGACGCTGCTGCCGAACTTCAGCTGCAGGGCCTTGTGGAGCAGGTGGGTGACGGTATGGTTGCCCTCAATGGCGTGACGATTGTCTTCATCAACCCTGAAATTGGCAAAATCACCGGTCTTAAGGCTGCCTTTGAGCATTTTGCAGACATGAACATAGAGGCCGTTAAGTTTTTTCTTGGTGTCGGAAACTTCGATTTCGCAGGCGTCATTGACAATCATTCCTTTGTCGCCGACCTGGCCGCCCATTTCGCCGTAAAAAGGCGTCTGATTGGCCAGCAGATAAAAGTCACCGCCGCTGACCTCGGAAACTTCCTTTCCGTCTTGAACCAGCGCGGTAATCTGTCCGTCGGCCCGCAGGGTGGTATATCCCAGAAATTCGGTCGGCGCCAGTTTGTTTTGCAGCTCGAACCAGATTTTTTCGGTGCCCGCGTCGCCGGAACCGGCCCAGTTTTTGCGCGCTTCGGCCTTTTGGCGCTCCATGGCGCGGTTAAATCCTTCCACATCGACGGACAAGCCTTTCTGACGGAGAATATCTTCGGTCAGATCCAACGGAAAACCATAAGTGTCATAGAGTTTAAAGGCTTTTTCGCCGTCAAGAAACCATTTGTCCTTATTGCCAAGGCCTGAGGCCGAAATTTCGTCCTCCAGCAGGTGCATGCCTTTGGAAAGCGTTTTCAAAAAGCGCTGCTCTTCCAGCTTGATGGTGTCGGTAATCAGCGTTCCGGCGCGGTAAAGCTCGGGATAGGCCTCGCCCATTTCCTGCTGCAGGGTGGGGATGAGCTTGTACATCATCGGTTCGTTGACGCCCAGCATGTAGGCGTGACGCATCGCCCGGCGCATAATCCGGCGCAAAACATAGCCGCGCCCTTCGTTGGAAGGCAAAACGCCGTCGGCAATCAAAAAGGCGGTGGAGCGCAGATGGTCGGCAATCACGTTGTGAGAGGCTTTTAACGGCCCTTCGGGATCGGAATTGGCAATGTCCGCAATCGCTTTGATAAGGTGGCGGAAAATATCAATGTCAAAATTGGAGTGCACGCCCTGCAGAATGGCAGACATTCTCTCCAACCCCATGCCGGTGTCAATCGACGGGCGTTTCAGCGGAATGCGGGAGCCGTCCGGCAGGTCTTCAAACTGGTCAAAAACCAAATTCCAGATTTCAATCCAGCGGTCGCCGTCTTCCTCCGGCGTGCCGGGCAGACCGCCCCAGACTTCGGGACCGTGGTCGTAAAAGATTTCGGAACAGGGGCCGCAGGGCCCGGTGTCGCCCATTTGCCAGAAGTTGTCTTTGGTGGCAATGCGGATAATCCGTTCGTCGGGCAGGCCGGAAACTTTTTTCCAGATACTATAGGCTTCGTCGTCGTTATGATAAATGGTGACAGCCAGTTTTTCCTTGGGAATGTCAAACTCTTTGGTCAGCAGTTCCCAAGCAAAGAAAATGGCGTCGTCTTTGAAATAGTCGCCGAAAGAAAAGTTGCCCAGCATTTCAAAGAAAGTATGATGACGGACGTCGTAGCCGACGCTGTCAAGATCGTTGTGCTTGCCGCCGGCCCGTACTGATTTTTGGGAGGTTGTGGCGCGGGTGTAGTCGCGGATTTCGTTGCCGGCCAGAATGTTCTTAAACTGAACCATGCCGGAGTTGGTAAACATCAGCGTCGGATCATTGTCCGGCACCAAAGAAGAAGACGGAACAACCTTGTGCCCGTGCTTTTCAAAGTAATTCAGAAAAGTGCTTCTGATTTGTTTAACAGTGGTTGTCATTATTTATATCCCAAAAATCTCAAAACAATTAACCCTGTATTCATAATGCAAACTTATGCCGCTGTCCAGTTTAAATTTATTCAATTTCAGCGTTTAACGCCTTTTTTTCATCAAAAAGATAAATATCCTTCTTGCCAAATCGCCGGAGCCGGATAAAATAAAACCGATAAACGGAGAATTTTATTGATAATTGAGGATTTGCTTTATAAAGGGAGGGTGGTTTCCTGCTACAACAGCCTGCTGATTGACGTTAGGCTGGATGACGATTCGCAGGAGGCCGTTTTTTGCGCTTCGTCGGAAGCCGCGGCGCTTTGCAAAGCCGGAACCGAAGTTTTTGTCCGTCGCGCGCCCGGAAATTTGCGTAAAGTACGGTACGAGCTGGAATATCTGAATTTGGACGAAGGATTGGTTTTTGTTAATCCCTCTGTCAACCGCAAATTGTTTCTTGAGGCTTTTGAAAACGGGGTGCTTAAAGATTTCGGCCGTTATGAAAACTGCCGCGAAATTGAACCGGACGACCATTTGCAGCATGTTGACTTTGAGCTGAGCAGCGCCGCCGGAGAAAAATGTTTTGTTTTTATTGAGGATGTCTACAACAAAACGGCGGGGTATTCGGTTTTTCCGGCCGGAATTAATTTTTTTGAAATGGAGATGTTTGAAGAGATGGAAAAACTTCGGGCGGAAGGCCACCGGACATGTATTTTTATGCTGGTGCCCCGACAGGACAGCGTTGAGGCAAAATTCAGCTGGAACCTTGATCCGATAGCCGCCGCCAAAATTTTTGACGAGGCAAAAAAAGGCTTAAATTTTGTTTGTTATGGTTGCATTCTTGATAAAAAAAGTGTATCAATAGCCCGTAAAATGAAAATAATTTATTAGTGAACCGAGGTTTGTTGTGGCTTATAAAAGAAAAGACGGCATCGTTATTCATGATGACAAGGAAGATTTTGAAAAAATGCGCAAGGCCGGCCGTCTGGCAGCCGAGTGCCTGGATTATCTGACTCCTTATGTGCAGGTCGGCGTTTCTACCGGTGAATTGGATGATCTGTGCCGGGAATTTATTGTCAGCCACGGCGCCGTCCCGGCTTGTCTCGGATACCGCGGCTATCCCAAAACGCTTTGCATTTCCATCAATCATGTTATT
>CASFLC010000130.1 GCA_949295475.1 uncultured Pseudomonadota bacterium | reverse complement strand
GTTTCCGGACGCAGCTGCGGCGGCAAATATGAAAGCTGCGTCTGCAAACCGACCGTCAGTGTTGGCACCGGAGAGAAGTGCGACATTTCCTGCAACGGCAACTGTGTCCAAAAAAGCTGTAAATCTTCGGTCAGCGTGGGAACGGGTGAGGAATGTTCCGAACGCTGCGCTTCAAACTCCGGCATTTGCACGGCCAAGAGATGCAAATCTTCGGTTTCCTATAACAGTTCCACCGGCGAATACTGTGCGGAGAAATGTGCCTCAAACGCTGGTGTCTGCACCAAAAAAGGCTGCAATAAAATCTGTAAAGATTCATTTACCAGCAGCGCCCCGTCAAACGGCTATATTACCACAAAAACCTGTTCCGATTGTTCCGGCTCTTACACCGTCAAAACCGGTTGGGCTTGCAACTCAGGATATCATGCTTCCGGAAGTTCTTGCATCGCAGACTGCACCCGCTCCTGTTATGACAGTTATACAGGAAGTCTACCGGCAAATGCCCAATACACTACGAAAAGCTGTTCTGACTGCTCCGGAGACTACGTCATCAAAACCGGCTGGGCTTGCAACTCGGGTTATACAAAATCTGGAAACAGCTGCGTTAAAGACTGTGCCAACATATCAATTATGTATTATGTCAACAGCGATACGTTAACCTGCTCGGCAACCGGAAATATAGCTTATGTGGCTCCGAGTAATGATATTATTGCCATTGATTGTCAAAACGGGAAGGCAAGTTCTAACGCTTCAATGGTTACTTCAATATACGGTTTCAACTTCGGTTATTTTGAAGGTAATGACGGAGATCATTGTAATCCGCAAATACCATATATAAGTTCCGGAGAAACGGTTCACGTAGATATGAGCAAAGCCGAATGCTACGGTGATTTTATGAAGAATGAACGCTGCGTCAACATAAGTTATAATTACAGTCTGAACTAATCCTTAAACAAGAAAGCGCCCCGCGATAATCGGGGCGCTTGCGTCATAAAGTCCTTGAGGCAAAAATCCTTCGTCTGTTAATTACGGCTTTTTGATCAAACTGTCGAATTCGGCTTTTTTATGGGACAGCATGGTTTGCTGTTCTGCAGGCAGCAGAGCAGGTTTGCGGGCAACCGTATACTGCGGGAGAAGCCGTTTTATTTCTTCAAGCGGACGATTCCACAACTGCGGCCGCAGGCGGATTTTTTTGCCTTGCCCGGCAGAAACCCGGGATGTTGTCTCGCCGCTGTCGGCATCTTCAAATTCGGTCAGCGTCAGCCGCAAATTTTCCAATGACCCGGGAAGCAAAAATTCGATAAACTCTCCGCTGTTGATATAATTGCGGATTTCAAAAATTGCGTCGTCACCCTGCCACTCGACGATTGAACCGGCAAACAGCCAGTCGCCGAGCGTGCGGGTATACTCATAATTCTGACTGATGTTGGTCAATTTGCCGTCATGAAATCCCAGGCAATAGCCGCGGTTTTGCAGGGTGTACAAATCAGACATGTATTTTTGATAATTCCAGCTCTCCGGAGCGGCGTAATAATCGTCGATTGCCTGCCGGTAAGCCCGCGCTACCACGGCGGCGTAATATTCGGTTTTGTTGCGTCCTTCCACCTTGAGCGAGTCCATGCCGATGCTCAAAAGGTCATTCAGCCGCGGCATCAGACACATATCTTTGGAGTTCAGGATATAACCGCCGTGCTCGTCTTCCGCCACTTCAAAATATTCACCGGGACGAAACTCCTCCTCCAGCAAAAATTCAAAGCTGTCTTTATTATGCTCGTCAATAACCAGTTCTTTAAGCGTACCGTCTTTCAGACGCAGATGCAGTTTGTAGTGCCACCGGCAGCAGTGGGCGCACTTGCCCTGATTGGCGCTGCGGTCCGCCAGATAATTTGAAATCAGACAGCGCCCCGAATAGGACATGCACATTGCGCCGTGCATAAAGCACTCCAGCAAAATATCCGGACAGTCGCGGCGGATTTGTTTCATTTCTTCAAAAGTCACTTCCCGCCCCAAAACGCAGAGTTTGGCTCCCTGAATCTGCCAGAATTTAACGGCTTGCGAAGAACAGATGTTGGCCTGTGTCGAAACAAACAAATTAAGTTCCGGCGCATGTTCCCGAACATACATAAAAACCCCGGGGTCTGCAATCAAAACGCCGTCGGGACGCAGCTGCCGCAATGTTTCTACAAATTGCGGAAGCTTTTCCGCATCGCGGTTATGCATAAACAAATTGAGCGTCAGATAAATTTTTTTGCCGTGCCGGTGAACAAAAGCGATTCCTTCTTCCAGCTCTTCAAAACTGAACTTGGACTGGGCGCGCAGACACATGTCGGGTGTTCCGGCGTAAACTGCGTCAGCGCCGTAAAGAACGGCTGTTTTGAGTTTGACCGGCGATCCGGCCGGCAGCAGCAATTCGGCCTTGGCAAGCATGATTAATCCCCCACGGTAATTTTACGAGTGTAAACTTCAAGCCTTCCCAGCGGCGTGTCTTCCACCAGCACCCGGGCAATAAAGGGTTTCTGTGTGGCTGGATCCTCCAGCAGCCAGAAATAAACCGGCCGGTCAGAGGTCAGCTGCCACATCAAGTCGTCGCCTTCGGAACCGAGTTTGTCAATATACATGGAGCATTTCGCGGCTTTACCGGCCAAAGAGGAATATTTATTCGGTTCAAGGGTTTCCTGTCCTTCGTCTTTAAAAATAACGTCAAAGCGCCGTTTGCCGTCAAACACCTCCATTCTTGAATCGCAAAACTTCAGGCGGTTAAACTGCAGCGCCAGTTCTGCAAAAACCGTCTGCAGGTCGGTCGTCCCTTTATTGTCGGCGTCTTCTTCTATTTCTACTTTTTTTTCTTTGTCGTTTTTTGTGCTGATGCGCATAACCGGCATACCTTTGTCATTATAGACCAGCTTTTTGCTCCGAGTATTGAAACGTGACTTTGAATCATAATGATAATCCGTTGTTTCCAGAGTGTCGCCGATAATTTTTCCTTTGGTGGCGTAATTTGCCGCAAAAGGATACAGTGTATCAAAAATCCCGGCGGTGCGCACTTCGGAATTCACACTGTATTCTGACGGGGTCAGGGCATAAGTAAAGCTGGTCTTGCTGGCATTGAACGGACCAAGAAAAACCGTAAAGTCATGTTTGATGCTGAAAGCCTGAGCCTCGCCGCAGCATCCCAGAAACAAGAGCAGCGCCATAAGTTTTTTCATCGTTTTTTCACTCTTTCTTTAAGTTTTGCCGCTACAATAACAGAAAATTTGATAAAAGGAAGTAAAAATGTCTAAAAAAGTTTTGGTCTTGATGGGAGGATTTTCTGCGGAAAGAGACGTCAGCCTCAGTTCCGGACCGGATATCGCCGCCGCGCTTGAAAGCAAGGGATATCAGGTTGTCAGGCATGATTTGACGGATGCCTGGAAATTGCTTGACGTCTTGCGGAAAGAGAAACCCGACGTCGTCTTCAACGGGCTTTACGGCAATTGGGGGGAAGACGGTGAAATTCAGGGATTGCTGGATATGCTTCAAATTCCGTATACGCATTCCGGACTGAAAGCTTCCTGCTTGGGGATGGACAAGAGAATAACCAAATTAATCGCGGTTTCCTGCGGCATCAAAGTCGCTCCCGGAAAAATCATGCGGGCGGGAGATTTGACTCAAAACGGTCCCGGCATGGCGTTTCCGTTTGTGGTCAAGCCTGTCTGTGACGGCTCCAGTGTCGGCGTGTTTATTGTGAAAGACGAAAAAGATTTGCGGCAGGTGCACTATCAAAATCCGGAAACGGAAGTGCTGGTTGAAAAGTTTATCGCCGGCCGTGAACTTACCGTGATGTGCCTGGACGGAAAAGCTCATGTCGTAACGGAATTAAAAGCTTCCGGCGCATTCTACGATTATCGGGCCAAATATACCGACGGCGTCACCCGCCATCTTCTGCCGGCCGATTTGCCGGAGGATGTCACCCGAACCTGCCTTGATTATGCCGAAAGGCTGCACCGCGCGCTGGGGTGTCGGACGGTTTCCCGGATTGATTTGCGCTATAATGAAAGCGACGGTGTCGTCTTGCTGGAAATTAATACCAATCCGGGCATGACGGCATTGTCCCTGGTGCCGGAACAGGCGCGTTACGCCGGAATAGCTTACCCCGATTTATGCGCACGTCTGGTGGAAAATGCACAATGTCGTTTAAGGAAATGAAACATACGAAAGTCATTGTCATAGCGGGGCCGACGGCCTCCGGAAAATCTTCGCTGGCTTTGGACATTGCCGTTGCGTCGGAAGGCGTCGTTGTCAATGCCGATTCGATGCAGGTCTATCAGGGGCTTCCGATTTTGTCTGCGGTTCCGTCCGCCGAGGAGCGCCGATTGGCGGAACATCGGCTTTATGAAATTTATCCGCCCTCGCAAAACGGAACGGTTGTCGACTGGCTCAATCTGGCCGCCGAAGAAATCCGTCGTTGCTGGAAACAAAACCGTTTGCCGGTGGTGGTGGGCGGAACGGGAATGTATCTGGATAATTTGATTCGCGGTACGACGCCGATACCGGAACCGGATACCGAAATCCGTGCCGAAGTGACGGCGTTGTTTAATAATATCGGTGCCGCGGAACTGCATCGTCATCTGGAACTGGCGGACGAGGAGGGCGCCGCCATGATAAATCCAAACGATGCGTCCCGCGTCCGCCGGGCCTATGAAATATTTCTCCAAACCGGCAAATCAATAGCCTGGTGGTACGGACAGCCGTTGGTTCAAAAACTTCCGGAAGCGTCTTTCCGGGTTGTCAAAATTCTTCCGTCGGCCGAAGAACTGGACGCGCGTTGCTATCGGCGTTTTGATAAGATGCTTGCCGACGGCGCTGTTGAAGAAGTCAGAAACCTGCTGCGATTAAAACTTGACCCGTCGCTTCCGGCCATGAAAATGCTTGGCGTTCAGGAATTGCGCGATTATCTGGAAAACCGCTGTTCTCTGGAGGAGGCCGCCGCTGCCGCCAAACTGCATACCCGGCAATATGCCAAACGCCAGCGCACCTGGTTTCGCAACAAGCTCGACGCTTTGCTGACTTTGGATAAAAGTTATGCCTCCGACACAGCCGTAATAAAGGGTGTGAAAAAAATAATTAATTGTTGCACATAATCGGATTACGTTATAAAAATCAAATAATAATAAACCTACAAAAATAATCGGAGAATGATTAATGCTTTCAAATTTTATGGGATGGCTGTCTGCTGATATGGCTATCGATTTGGGTACGGCCAACACACTGGTTTATGTCAAGGGAAGAGGTGTCGTCTTGAATGAGCCTTCGGTTGTGGCCATTGAGGAATACCGCGGCAAAAAACAAGTGCTTGCGGTTGGTAACGAGGCCAAACAGATGCTGGGGCGCACCCCCGGAAACATTCAGGCTATTCGCCCGCTGCGTGACGGCGTTATTGCCGATTTTGAAATTGCCGAAGAGATGATTAAATATTTTATTCGCAAAGTTCATAACCGCCGCACCTTTGTTTCTCCGATGGTTATTGTCTGCGTTCCGTCTGGATCGACGGCCGTTGAGCGCCGCGCGATTCAAGAGTCTGCCGAAGCAGCCGGCGCCCGTAAGGTTTGGTTGATAGAGGAACCGATG
>CASFLC010000129.1 GCA_949295475.1 uncultured Pseudomonadota bacterium | reverse complement strand
TTCAAAATGGCATCTCCGATATCGACACGTTTCTGAGCTGGCGTCAAAAACAAAACTTTGCCGGCATTATTGAATGGTAACCTCCCGCGGCAATTTCCCTACCGCTGCGGCAAAATATGGGCGCTCAAAAGGAATAAAAAAAAAGAGCCCGGATTTTCCGGACCCTTTTCGAAGCGTCAGTCCTTAAAAATATCTTTTCAGCAACGCTTCCAGCGCTTTGCCGTGACGAGCCTCGTCACGAGCCATTTCATGCACGGAATCATGAATGGCGTCAAGATTGAGTTCTTTGGCTTTTTTCGCAATAGCCATTTTACCGTGGCAGGCGCCGTTTTCACCGGCCAGCATTTTCTCCAGATTGGCCTTGGTCGAATTTTCAACCAATTCACCCAACATTTCTCCGAACCGGGACGCATGTTCGGCCTCTTCTTTGGCAATTTGTTCTAAAACCACGGCCACTTCGGGATATCCCTCGCGCATGGCCTGACGTGCCATAGCCAGATACATGCCGACTTCGCTGCACTCGCCGTTAAAATGATTGCGCAGACCTTCCAAAATCTCGCTGTCCACGCCTTTGGCAACACCGAGGACATGTTCGGCGGGCCAGTTCATCGCTTCTTCCTTATAAGGAACAATCTTATCTCCGGAAGCCTTGCACACCGGACAAACCGGCGTTTCACCGTCGGCGACTTCAAAAACCTGACCGCAAACTAAACATTTATATTTCATATTTTGCCTCTTTCAATTAAGTTAGTTCAACACGCCTTTTATATAGGAATCCCCAGACATTTAAATCAAGCGTCTGCGTTCATACACCGATATTTTCCGTTTTTTTTATGCTTCGCACCCAATTCAAAAAAATCCCGGCGACCGACAAACGGACTACCGGGATAAAATAAAAAGCCGTTAAAAAGCAAAGGCACACCGAACGCGACTACTGGTACTCTCAGTGCCGTAGTAGTACATGGTGCCGACGGACGGCATAACCCGCCACACATAGACATCATAGAGCTTGGACGAAGACCAGTAGCAGGCACACTCCTCAAGCTGAGGCTGATTTATTTTCTCCAGTGCTTCTTGAATGGCCCCCAGATTTCTAAATATCTTGCGCAATTCTTCTCTACTTGCCAAGAAAGCCTCTCCGGGACGAACACCGTCAAAAGCATACGCGGCACACCATTCAGCCGCCTCCGCCTTCTTATTCTGCTTCTGAGCCGCCTTCAAAATCAACCGGGTATTTTCCTTGCCGTCTTCGCTGACAGCATTGGCAACCAAATCATCGCCAGACCACTTCAACTCTGCTTCCCGCAACCCGAGAACCAAACCGTGCTCTCCGCTTTCATCGACCCAGCCGATAACGCCGGAAATTTGTTTTTCAGAAAGAACTTCTGATGAAATCGTCCCGTCCGAATAATAATACATTCCCGGACGAACAGCACCTGCTAACGCTTTTAGTTTTTCATCTTTTCCCATAATTGTACATTTTTAATTAATAATTCAGTTTCCACCCAACAACCTAAATCACAACGTCTATTTTGTCAACGACAAAACGGACAAACAAAAATCCCGGGCTGCCTCTTACGACAAACCGGGATAAAATTAAAAAGCCGTTAAAAAGCAAAGGCACAACGAACGCTGTATTTATTAGCGTTCTTAATGCAGCCGTACACATCGCCGTCAGACGGCCAGACAGCAAAGGCGCCAAAATAAATGTACTCGGACGAAGACCAATACCAATCATCCTTCTTAAGCCAAGGTTGATTTATTTTTTGCAGCGCATTCTGAATAGCGTCAAAACTTTTAAATATCTTAACCAATTCATCGCAACTAGGCAAAAATGCCTCTCCGGCACGGATGCCGTCAAAAGCATACGCGGTGCACCATTCAGCCGCCTCTGCCTTCTTATTTTGCTCGTAAACAGCTTCCAAAATCAAACGGGTATTCTCCTTACCACTTTTTTGGGAAGCAGTGATTTCTAATTTATCACTTGACCACGGCAACTCTGTTTCCCGCAATCCAAGAACCAAACCGTGCTCTCCGCTTTCATCGACCCAGCCGACAACCCCGGAAATCTGTTTATCAGAAAGGATATCTGCCGAAATCGTCCCGTCCGAATAATAATACATTCCCGGACAAACGACATCAGCGGATACAACTTCTTCAGATTGGACGGAAGCATCTCCTGTTTCTTCTGATTCAACGGATGCTTTGCCTAAATACGCAATAA
>CASFLC010000128.1 GCA_949295475.1 uncultured Pseudomonadota bacterium | reverse complement strand
TATCTTGATGTTTGCATTATTTGTTAGTATTATCTCTATAGGCATGAGCAGTCCCTCCAAAATGTTTGTGGTGAACTGATTATAATCCTTTTTTATAATCTTGGATACTGCTCTTGCCCCCATCTTTGATGTTGAGCCGTTCATCGTCAAATTTAGGGGCAAGTTATCAAAAAGTATCATAATGAGTACACCGAAGAGCTGTAAACGCAAGCCAGTGAGTATGACTTTGCAAAAATTATCAAACTGCTGAATTTGTATCATGTCAAACTGCAGCCTTCATCCAAAAGTTTCAAATGCCAGCCGGATAAGATTGCTAAAAAAATATTTTCAGGAAGAAATTTTGAAATAAAAAAGAAAAGCCCTGCCGAAACAAATAGCAAGGCTTGTTCTTTGATAAAACTTAATAATTCTGATTAAACGGATGTGTCGGATCGCCGGAATCGTAATCTTGGGGATTGTTTTTTACGCCAAGTTTTTTACTTACCCAGAGGACCGGATCAACAACCAGCGTCCCGATTAATCCGACGCTGATAAACCATCCTCTTTCCAATCCAGACATGTCCCTATCGGTCAGCCCTTCTTTGAGCAAATCAAAGCAGTAGCCTCCTTTGTCATTATCTTTTGACATAACGCATTAATTTTAAAGGTTTAACATCTTTTATAATAACGATAATTGTTTACAGAAATATATAAATATTGTGGTTAAAATAATTTTTCTTTTGCAGATGTCAACCAAAAATTCCGTTTGGATTTAAGTTTGTTCTTGCCGAAAAACATTTGCTTCCGGGTTAACGATGTTTCAATTATTCTTTGATAGAATTGTTGTGTTAAAAGGAGGTTTTATGAAACTTGTCAAAGCAACCCATCCCTATCAGCTAAAAAATATAGAACGTTTGTATCAAGAGGCTTTTCCGCCGGAAGAACAAAAACCTTTTCAGGTTATGCTGCAAAAAAGTCAGGAAGGACATGTTGAAATGCTTTCCGTTGAAGATGACAACCGTCGTTTTTTGGGACTGGTAATTTCTGTTTTGTATCGGGATACAGTTTTGTTGGATTATTTTGCCATTTCACCGGAGCGGCGCGAAGGAGGTATCGGATCTGCGGTATTCCGGATGCTGAAAAAGCGCTATGCCGACAAACGTTTCTTTTTGGAAATTGAGAGTACCCGGGTCAATGCGGCTAATATGGAACAACGGCTGAGACGCAAATCTTTTTATCTGAAAAACGGCATGACTTTTATGCCCTTTATTGTCAACACCTTCGGCGTGGAATTAGAAATCATGACAAACAGCAATTCTTTGAGCTTTGATGATTATCATACCATGTATCACGAAATTTTCGGCTCTCGTGTCAGCCGGCATATAAAACTAAAGCGATAAACTTCCACCAGCTAACGCAAGTGGTATTAACTGTTCCGAACTTCGTACGCCAGCCCAAAAGCTTCGCAAGTCTAACGGTTGGGTTGGTATGCCTATATCTACCTGCTCACGCAGGTAGTGTTACGTTCGAACCATAAAAAAGGCAGCCGAAGCTGCCTTTTCCGTTTGTTTATCAGAATTTATTCGACAACAATTTCTTCATTGTTATCAATTTCAATATAGTCACGTCTTACCTGACGCTCGCTATACGGAACTTTTTCATAAGTGACGCTGCTGGTCGTCTTGGGTTCATAAACCGTTTTGTAGGTGGTTTTCTTATAAACGATTTCAACCGGCTCGCGCGTTGTGCGGATTTTGGGCGCGCAAGAAGAATCTCCGGCGGTTACCGCGCTGCCGCTGACATTGCAGGTATCGCAACTGCTGCCGCATGTCGTGCGGACATAGCGATAAGTGGTTGGTTCGCGGTAACGAATGACTTCGCGACGCGGCTCAACATATTCAACGCGGCGCTGACGGCGGACATAACGGTAGCAGGTGTTTCCTTCTATAAAGTCGCAGTTCAAATCGGCGGCGCTGCCGGCAACGCGGGCTTCGGAAGTTTTATAAATAACTTCCGGTTCTCCGGAATCATCACTGTTGAAGCAGGCGCAGCCTGACAAAACAAACATCATAGACAAAACAAACAATTTTTTCATGGCTTTTCCAATCTTTCTGTTTTTGAGCTTTTATCCATAATTTTCGTAAATTATAGATAATTTTGTGTACAATATACCAAAAAAATTTTAATTTGCAAGCGTTTTGTTAACTAAATTTTAATTTTTTTGTCTTTTTTTCATTTTTTGACGAAAAAAAGCGGCTGATACAGGTATTTTTTATATAATGCCGGAATTTAAAATAAAAAGACTCGGAAAATTTTAATCAAGCCTGAAAATTTCGGAACTAAACGGCGGCAATTCCCAATAACGCCCATCGCACACCAAAGAACGCGGAGTTTCGCCGACATTGGCCGCAATCACAAGCTTTTCTCCCCGCCAGCTGCGGGAAAAAGCCAAAAACGTGCTGTCCACCGCCAGCTCGGCATAATTTCCGTACGCCAAAACTTCGGAACGGCGTCGGTAATCTATCAAATAGCGAATATGTTTGGTCAAATCGGCATCTTCCCGAAGCTCCAACGCCGGACGCAAGGCCGCGTCTCCTTCGCTGCGCAGCCCGGTTATTCCCCATTCGCTGCCGTAATAAAGGCATGGTATGCCCGGAATGGTAAACATTAAGGTATAAAGCGGCTTGAGGCAGCGGGCGTCTTTTAATACCGAGGCTATCCGCGATACGTCGTGATTGTCGGCAAAATTAAACAGATTCAATCCGCGGTAGATGCCGGCCGGTTCGGCAAACTGCCGCGCCAGAGAATACGCCGGCTCAAACATATTATGATTGTTGATGCCCGAATGCAGACCGTGGTAACATTCATAGTTTGTGACGGAATCAAGCATTTCCACATTGGCAAAACGGCGATAATCTCCATACAGCACCTCGCCCATCAACCAGAAATCTTCCCTTTGCTCCCGGCAGCACCGGCGCAGTCCGCGCAGAAAACCTTTATTTAAATAGTGCGCCACATCCAGACGCAGGCCATCAATATGGCAAACGTTTATCCATTCCCGAACGACTTTATATATATATTCCCGCACCAGGGGATTGGACAATTTGAGTTTGACCAGATTGTCGCAGCCGTCCCAGCCCTGATAGCAAAATCCGTCCCCGTAATGATTGTCTTTATTAAAATTCAGATAAAACCACGAGGCGTATTGCGACTCTCCGCGGTGCTGCAAAACATCTTGAAAAGCAAAAAAACGGCGGCCGACATGATTAAAAACGCCGTCCAGAATAACCTTTATGCCTGCGGCATGAAACTGCTCCACCAGCGCCGTAAAATCGTCATTGGTTCCCAAACGGCGGTCAATCCGGTAATAATCAGCCGTATCATATCCATGGGAACAGGACTCCCAAACCGGGCCGAGATATACGGCATTAACCTGCAAATCCTGCAGATGCGGTATCCATGCGGCAATTTTTGATATTCGGCAAACCGGCGCCGAGACAAAGTCGTTTTCAGTCTCCGCACCGCAGAAACCTAATGGATAGATGTGATAAAAAACGCTGCGGTCCGCCCACATTTATTCTTCCCTTGCCGCATTTTTCGGCGGATAGTAATGGATGATTTTCTTTTTCGGGGCGGCCGGTTTGGCAGCTTTCTTCTTATACCCGGCTTTTTGACACAGCCGTTTGTCATCCTCATGCTTTTCGCATTTTACCGGAAAAGACGAATCAATATAATACAAATCTCCGTCTTCATCCCGAACGTAAACTTCCGTATTGCAGCCGAGCGCTCCGCAATTGAACGGCGCGTTTAACATAAAAACATAACGGCCGTCCGTGTAGCGGGAAACATAGTAATCCGCCAATCGGACTTCCTGCGGCAGTTCTTCCGCCGCCGGACCGAAATTATCATCAAAAACCTTCAGGATTTCATCGCGTTCAATGTCGATTTCTTCCAGATGCGGACTGTCCACGTTATAATACAAAAAATATTCCGGCGATTTGGCGCGAACGGTTCCGACAATTCCCAGGCACAAAATCAAAGCCACAAAATATTTCATACGACGCCTCTTCTTTTTTGTTTATGCGTTTATTTTATGAGCAAATTGGTTAAAATAAGATAACTTTTTTAATTTCCGTTCAAAATTTCCAGTCTTTCGGATGCGGTCAGCCAGTCTTCTTCGGTTTTGACCGTCTGACGTTCCAGCTCTTTCAAATTTTTTTGCAGGCTGACGATTTCTTCCGGCATCAACTGCTCTTGAAAGCGGTTTTCCAGTTCCGTTTTGCGTTCGCGAAGCCGCTCAAGCTCAATCTCAAGCCGTCGGACGGCTCCGTTAAGGCGATTGATTTCCGAACGGCGGGACAAGGCTTCTTCCCTTTGGCGGCGGCCGTCGCTCTTTTTTTCTTCTGCCGCGGGAGAATTGTTTTCCGCCAGCAGCATTTTTCGATAATCGTCGATATCCCCCTCAAAATTCCGGCAGGTGCCGTCCCTGACCAGCCACAGATTATCGGCAACCAGCTCCAGCAAATGCAAATCGTGAGTGATTAAAATAACCGCCCCCTGATAATCGTTCAGGGCATTAACCAGCGCATCGCGTCCGTCAATATCCAGATGGTTGGTCGGTTCATCCAAAATCAGCAGCGCCGGCGCCTCAACCGTCATAACGGCAAACAGCAGGCGGGCCTTTTCGCCGCCGGACAATTTTTCAATCCGGGTCAGCGCTTTTTCCCGGTCAAGCCCGAAACGCGCCAGATGCGTCCGTACAGCGGTTTCATTTTTCTGCGGCAGCAAACCGGACAGATATTCAAGCGGCGTTTGCTCCAGCGGCAGTTCTTCCGCCTGATGCTGCGCAAAATAGCCGGTTTTTAATTTGGCGGAGGCCCTCATCTCGCCTTCCAGCAACGGCAGACGGCCGGACAAAAGTTTGGCCAGGGTCGATTTGCCGTTTCCGTTGGCGCCCAGCAGCGCTATCCGGTCATTGTCGACAATACTCAGATTTAATTTTCGCAGCACCGCTTTTCCGTCATATCCGACACTGCCGCCTGAAATTGTCAGCAACGGCGGCGACAGACGCGGCGGCACCGGAAAGTCAAACTGCGTTGCCGTGTCGGCTTCCGGCAGGGCAATCGCCTCCATTTTTTCCAACATTTTTATTCGGGACTGGGCTTGTTTGGCCTTGCTTGCCTTATAGCGGAAACGGTCCACAAAAGACTGCAAATGTTTGCGGCGCTGCTCCTGTTTGGCTGCCATTTTTTCCTGCAATTCCCGTCTGGCAGCGCGGGTTTGGCAAAAGCAATCGTAGTTGCCGCCATAGGTTTGCAACCGCTCGTACTCAAAATGGATAATATGACTGCACAGCCGGTTAAGAATTGACCGGTCATGGCTGATAATCAGCAGCGTTCCGCGATAGCGGCTCAAATGATTCTCCAGCCACAGCGAGGCTTCCAAATCCAAATGGTTGGTCGGCTCGTCCAAAAGCAGAATATCCGACGGCTGAAACAAGGCCGCGGCCAAGGCCAGCCGCATCCGCCAGCCGCCGGAAAAATCTTTGACCGGACGACTCAAATCTTTCTGAGCAAATCCCAAACCATGCAAAATTTCGGCGGCGCGCGCCGGGGCCGAGGCGGCTTCCATTATCCTCAGTCTTTCATGAATTTCGGCCAGTTCGCTTTCGTCCGCCGTCTGCTCGCGCCTCAAAAGTTCCGTACGCTCCCGGTCGCGGGCCAGCACAAACTCCAGTATCGGGCTGTCGGTGTCGTTAAGTTCCTGCTCTACCGACACCATCTTCTGACGTCCGGAAACGGAAACTTCTCCCTGTTCGGTTTCCCATTCCCCGCGCAGAACGCGAAACAACGTTGTCTTGCCGCAGCCGTTGGCCCCGGTCAGGCCGACGCGCCAGCCGTCCGAAATATGCGCCGAAGCCCCCTCCAGCAAAACACGGGAGCCGATACGCACGGTTATGTTGTTTATGTCTATCATAGGGCGGGTTATGCCACAGCAAATTTCAGGTGTCAATATTTGTGTTTTTTGCGCCTTAATTAAGAACTTTTTTAAACTATCGGATTAAACTCTGTTTATTCCGAAATGTTTTTGATAAGGACTTTAGTTCATGAAACTCAATCAACTGCTTCCCTGTTCCGAAGACATTGAAATCAGCGGGCTTTCCGAAGATTCAAGAGAAATCCGTCCGGGATATTTGTTCGGCGCGGCATACGGCACCCAATATATCGAATCGGCCATAACCAACGGTGCGGCTGCCGTTCTGGCCGGCAGAGATTTTGACGCCGCCCTGCCCGTCCCGCTGATTAAGACCGATAATCCGGCCAAAACTTTCGCAGAGGTCGCGGCTCGTTTTTACGGCGGACAGCCTGCTCATGTCGCCGCCGTTACCGGAACCAACGGCAAAACTTCCATTGCCGATTTTGTGCGCCAGATTCTGACCATGATGGGCGAAAAAGCCGCCAGTATGGGAACCCTCGGTCTGATAAAAGGCAACGAACCGCCGCTGCCGTCGCCCAATACCACGCCAAACGCAGTCACCGTTCAGCGGGAACTCAAAGAGCTCTCCGATGAAGGTTATCCTTATCTGATTATGGAAACCTCCAGCCACGGCCTTCATCAATATCGTGTCGGCGGCGTCAGATTTGAGGTTGCCGGTTTTACCAATCTGACGCAGGATCATTTGGATTATCACAAAACTTTTGAAAATTATCTGAACGCCAAACTCATCCTTTTCAGGGAACTGCTTGTCAAAGGCGGAACAGCTGTATTGAACGCCGATATTGATGTCTTTGAAAAAATCCGGGCAGCCTGCGAGGAAACCGGCAAAAAAGTTATTACCTACGGTGTCAACGGCAAAGAATTAAAGCTTCTGAACGCGACACCCCTGCCGCACGGGCAACGGCTGCAGCTGGAGTATTTCGGGAAACCGGTAACCCTGCAGATTCCTCTTGCCGGCGTTTTTCAGGCGATGAACGTTTTATGCGCGCTCGGCATTGCCGCAATCCTTTCCGGCAGACCCGACGAGGTTCTTAAATATGCGGAACGGATTCACGGCGCCAAAGGCCGGCTTGAACTGGTTGCTGCTTATCACGGTGCTGCCGTTTACATTGATTATGCGCATACCCCGGATGCGCTTGAAAATGTTATCAAAGCCCTTCGTCCGCATACGGAAAAACGTCTGTTTGTGGTTTTTGGCTGCGGCGGCGACCGTGATGCCGCCAAGCGTCCGATGATGGGCAAAATAGCCAACGATCTGGCCGATGTGATTTTTGTTACGGACGATAATCCGCGTACCGAAAACGCCGACAATATCCGCAGTCAAATTATGGCCGCCTGCCCTCGCGGCATTGATATCGGCAACCGCGCCGATGCCATTCGAACCGCAATGTCCGAACTGCAGGCCGGCGATGTTCTGATTATCGCCGGAAAAGGTCATGAAACCGGCCAATATATTAACGGAAAAATTTATCCCTTCAGTGATCATGAGGAAGTCCTCAAAACCGCCCAGGCAGCGCCTGGTGGCAAGACTGGCTGCCTAAATAATCTTTAGGTGGGTGCGCGGTGGCAGCGGTGCGAGCCGCACTGGCATAACCTAAGCGGCTGCCGGCGAGCCGCCGGAGGCAAGATCTAAGCGGCTGTTGAGAGGCTTCCACTTTTCTGGCGGCTCGCCGGCAGTCAGTCATGCCCGTGGTGCTGCCACTTTCGTCCAATCCATGCAAATAGTGTTTGACACATTCCAAAGATTATGCTAGAGTAAAAGCATAATCTATAGTGTGTTGGTGAATATTTGAAGGAGTTGTGCCCTTCAAGTCTATGGATTGCCTCAGCAAAAAACAATCTGTTCGCGTCTGCGAACGGATTTGTATGGTTAATCTTGTCTTTTCACTTCCCTGTAGATTTCGTTTGCCGGTTTTAACAAGAAGGACTACGGAAATGACGAAATCATAC
>CASFLC010000127.1 GCA_949295475.1 uncultured Pseudomonadota bacterium | reverse complement strand
CTTAAAGTTAAACAAAACAGAATAAACTTAAATACCGGCTTTCTCATGGTCCTCGTCCTTTGCTGTTGAAACCGCTTCTCTATCCTCTATTATAGCAAAGCTAAAATCGTATGTCAATCACCAATTAAATCCTCTGGACAGAAGTGGCGAGCCGCACAGACACAACCTAAGCGGCTGCGGCGAGAATTTTACTTTTCTGTGAAGTGAGCTAATAGAGATGGAATTTTTATTTTCTACTCAAAAAAAGAGCCGGAAATTTCCGGCTCCGCAGGATTTTACACTATTGAATTAAGTTTATCTATTCATCCGAGAATTCATATAACCCGGCGGTGTCCGGCAACCCTTGAAGCGGCGAAGCGGACAACGGGTAATAATTGAAATAAACGCTCAGCGCAAACAGGGCGGCGACCGGAAGCACAACCTTTTCAAACGGAAAATGCGCATGACCGCCGTTGCGGGCTTTCATCCACTGATAAAATTTTGACACATAAATAAATGTCAACGCCCCTAAAATCGTGCTGAACAGCAACGGATCAAGGTAAAAAATACCTATCACCTTCGGCGAATATCTGAACTCGCCCAGATACATGAAGCCGATTGACCCGACGGAAATTACCATCAGCAGTAAATTGCGTCCGACAAAATTCCATTTCTTTTTCTCAAACCACAAAATCAGCCAATACCCGAGCAATGCCAGCAGCGCGCCTGCCCAAACGCCGACAACGCTGTCGTCAACACCATAGCGGCGGGCAACTTCCAGTGACGCGCCAACGGCAACCGTGCAGACCGCGCAAGCCGGATTGGCCAGCGCCTTGCCGCTCCAAAGCAGCAAAATTCCCAAACATAACAAAACAGTCATCTGTTTCTCCTTAAAACAACAAACTATATATATGATTATTTATATATATTAAAGTTGTCAAGTGTTAATTTGTTTTGCGCAATCTTTATTCTTTTTTTGCCTCGGGAGAACCGTCTTCTTTGATTTTAAGATAACGACGCGTCATTTTGAGGGCGTTTTCAAAAGTTGAAGCCGTCGCAATCATCCGGCGGTCCAACCCTTCTTTCAGAAAGGCGTCATGCAGCACACGACGCGGCTGCTTTTTGACATTGGACAAGATAACCTTGGTGTTATATTTTTTCAACTTTTTGATAAATTCGACGATGATGTTGGCTCCGGAAGCATCCACGACCGGAACATATCCCATGCGCAGAATCAATACTTTCGGGTGTTCGCCGATTTTGCGGAAAAAGCGCGATACCTGCGCCGCGCCGCCAAAAAACAGCGGACCGGACAAACGCAGGGACATAACTCCGTTTTCGTGCAAAACCTGTGTTAAATCCCGGCCGCCCGGAACATCTTCTATCACTTCTTCGTCGGTTTCGATTTCTATCTCGCGGCTCATGCGGTGCATAAAGATAACGCTGGCCATGATAAAACCGACCGAAATGGCCGTATTCAAATCGACCAGAACCGTCAGCAGCAATGTTGCCAAAAGCGTGTAGCGGTCGCCTTTAGGACCAAGCAGAAGTTTGTAAATTTTTTCCAGATTAAGCATGTTCCAGCCGATAAGAACCAGCACCACCGACAAACAGGCCAGCGGAATAAACTGCGCAATCGGCGCCAGCAGCAGCATAAACAGCAGCAAAAAGACCGACTGCATAATTCCGGCCATCGGCGAATAAGCATCAGCCTTGTAATTGGTGGCTGTGCGGGCAATGGCTCCCGTGGCGGGAACTCCCGTAAAACACATGCTCATCAGGTTGGCAACGCCCTCGCCGATTAATTCGGCATTTGAATTATGATTGTCTCCGCTCATACCGTCGACAACCGTGGCGCTCAGCAAAGATTCTACCCCGGCCAGAAAAGCAATCGTCAAACCGCTGGGAAGAACTTTCAGCATCAGATCCAGATTAAATTCCGGAAAATGCGGCATCGGCAGAAAATGAGGAATACCGCCGAACTTGTTGCCGATGGTGTCAATATCAAGCTGCAAAATCGCAACCAACAGCGTGGCGCTGACGACGCTGATTAAATAGGCCGGAAGTTTGGGCTTTTTGAACTGCGTATATAAAATAGCCACAAAGGAAAACAGACTGATGAACAGCGAGCTGAGGCTGTATTTTTCCAAATTGGCCAGATAAAGTTTCCATTTGGGCAGAAAATCCGCGGGAACATTGTCTATCTGCAGCCCGAGCAAATCTTTGACCTGCGTGGAAATCAGCAGCAGCCCGATGCCGGCCGTAAAGCCGACGACGACCGGATAGGGAATGTATCTGATATATGTTCCGAGCCGCAAAAATCCGGACAAAATCAAAACCACGCCGGCAATCAGCATGGTCATGGCCAGGCCATCGTATCCGTATTGCTGCATAACGTTGAAAATAACAACCACAAAAGCCCCCGTCGGTCCGCCTATCTGATAACGGCTGCCGCCCAGCAGGGCTATAAAAAATCCGGCGACAATCGCCGTGTACAATCCCTGCGCGGGAGAAACACCCGACGCGATGGCCAAGGCCAGCGCCAGCGGAATGGAAACCACAGCAACCGTCATGCCGGCAATCGAATCGCGGCGAAATTTTTCGCGGTCGTAACCGTGTTTTAAAACTTCATAAATTTTGGGGGCAAAATTGCGGCCGTAAGCCGTCGTAAAATTCTTTACAAAACCAAACATTTCTCTGACTTCCGATACTTAAATTTTCAACGGCAGTATCAATACAACTTTGATATTTGCTGTCAAGAGTTTTTGCACAATTTTTTGCTTGTATTTTCACCCTAATAACGATATTTTCGGCAGTATGAAAAATTTGATTGAAAAAGCCGTTTCCACCCATTCTCTCACCAGAGAAGAACTAATCCTTCTGCTGAAGGATTCCGGTTGCGATTCCGAGTTGTTTGCGGCCGCGGACGACGTGCGCCGCACTTATGTCGGCAACGGTGTGCATTTGCGCGGCTTGATAGAGTTTTCCAACTTCTGCCGCAACAATTGCTGTTATTGCGGGCTGCGGCGCGATAACCGCAATATTACCCGTTACCGGATTGATGAAGACACCATTTACAAACTGGCAGAACACGCCGTGAGCCGTATGGGATTAAAAACAATCGTATTGCAATCCGGCGAAGACCTTTATTTCACGCAGGAAAAACTTTGCGCCCTCATCCGCCGGATAAAGACGCTGGATACGGCTCTGACACTCAGCATCGGAGAGAAAACCGCCGAAGAATATCAAGCCTACAAAAACGCCGGGGCTGACCGTTTTTTGCTCAGAATAGAAACCACCGACAAAAAGCTTTATCTGGAAAACGATCCAGGCATGAATTGGGAAAACCGCGTCGAATGCATCCAAAATCTGAAAAAATCCGGGCTGGAAACCGGAACCGGCGTGTTGGTGGGGCTGCCGGGTCAGACAATCGAAAGTCTGGCCGACGATATTTTGTTTTTCAAATCAATCCCGGCCGACATGATCGGCATCGGGCCGCTTATTCCCCATCCGGACACGCCGCTTGCCAGGGTCCCGGCCGGTTCCTTCCGGCTGGCGGTCAAGGTTATGGCTCTAACCAGGCTGCTGCTGCCCGCAATTAATATCCCGGCGACTACCGCCATGGAAACGCTGGAGCCTGACGGTCAGATTAAAGCCCTGCAGGCCGGCGCCAATGTTATTATGCCCAACGTCACGCTGACCGAATACAGGCGCTTTTATGAAATCTACCCGGGCAAATCGGCTACCGGCTACACCCCGGACAAAAGCCTTTCCGCCGTCAAAAAACGTATTGAAGCCATCGGTCGTTTTGCAGTCTGACTTTTCCCAAAAAAGTTTGATTATCCGGCTTGCAAAAAAAAATTTTTTGGATTATAGAGGCTGCAGTTATCTTGTTTTTGTTGTGAAAAATCATGCCAAATATTGAACTGATTAAAAGGACTCTTCGAGAAATCCTCAAATTGACGCTGCCGATTACCACAGCTTTTGTAGCTATGGGGCTGATGGGAATCGTCGACACCATGATTGTCGGGCATTATCATACAGACCAGCTGGCTTACATCGGACTGGCCAATTCTATTTTTGTGCTGCTGTTTACCATTCCCATCGGACTGCTGCAGGGCGTGCTGATTAAATCATCGCAAAAGTTCGGCGCGCGCAAGTTTCATTCCTGCGGCAAAATTTATAACGAAGGCCGCAAATATGCCATGGTTCTGGCCGCTTTTTTTACAACCGCCGGGCTGTTTGGAGAAAAGCTGTTGACGCTGATGGGACAGGATGCCGATTTGGCGTATCACGGCGGCCGGGTGTTGCAGATTTTTTCGGTTTCCATCCCTTTTATTCTGATTTACGTCAACTGCAACTTTTTTCTGCAGTCAATTAAGCGTCCATATGTGGCGATGTATGCCATTCTGGCTGCCAATATTTTAAATATTATAATTAATCCGGTGCTGGTTTACGGCAAATTCGGCTTTCCGGAACTCGGCGCCTGCGGCTCGGCAACCTCAACTTTGATTGTGCGGATTTTTTTGGCTGTTTATATGATTTATTATATTCACAGAATGCAGAAAAACCCCAAGCTCAACAAGCGTTTCGGTCTTGACCGTTCATACGACACCTGGTGGATGGACAGCAAAAACACCCGAAAAATCGGTTACGGCGCGGCGATTACCACCGTAGCAACCAACGGTTCGTTTGCCATTATCAGCACCTTTGCCGGCTGGCTCGGCGCGCACACCATGGCGACTTATGTGATTATGATAAACGTTTCGTCCATGGTGTTTATGATTTGCTTTTCAATTTCGCAGGCCACTTCTATCGTCACAGCCAATGCCTATGGACGAAAAAGCGCCGACGGTATTTTGGCGGCAACGATTTCGGGATATATTGTTTCGCTTGGCGTTATTTTGTCTTTGATTGCCCTGATTTATCATTTTCCGACTCAAATTTTCGGAATTTTTACCAGCGACCAGTCCGTTATGGCTGTTATTAAGGCTTTGATTTTTTATCTGCTGGCCGATGTGTTTATTGACGCTCTGCCGCTCAACATCATGGGAACGCTGAACGGACGGAGCGACGTTAAAATTCCGACGATATTCCAGATTATCTCTTTTCTCGGCGTCCGCATCAGCGCCTGTTATGTTTTGGCTTTTGCTTATAACCTCGGGTTGAAAGGACTTATTTTGGGGCTGGCCTGCGGCGGTTTCACTTCGCTGGTGCTTAACGGCGGCCGCTATGCTTATTTGCGGCGGCGCGATAAAACGGAGGGACTGCGTTAACTTTTGTTTCGGCAAAAAAGACGGCCTTGAAAGCCGCCTTTTTTATATTTGCTTCTTTAGAGCTTAATCAATTCTTTTACGCGCTCTTTGAATTTTTCCAGCACGTCCGATTTCGGCGTATATTTTTCTTCAAAGGGTTCGATCGTCTGCCAGCCGAGTTCTTCATAAACCGCCTGAATCTGTTTGACAACGCCCGGACGCCAGCCGTACGACCCAAAAGCCAGAGCCACTTTGTTGCGCGGAGCCAGACCTTTCATATAGGTTACAAATCCGGCTACCCGCGGAAACAACTGATTGTTCAGGGTCGGATTACCGATTAAAACATACTTTGCATCCAGAAAATCAACCATTACCTCAGAGACGTTTTTAACGCTCAGACAGTGTTTGACAACCGGGATACCGGCATCCTGCAAAACGCCCATCGCCGCTTCGGCCATGGCCGCCGTGGCTCCCCACATACTGTCATAAACGATAACGGCTTTGCCTTTATTGCCGCCGCAAGCCCATTCGCAGTATTTGCCGAGGATGGCGCCGACCTCTTCTTTTCCGCTCCAAATCAAACCGTGCGACGGCGCAATCATTTCAATATCGAGTCCCAAATCTCCGGCCGTTTTCAAAGCCTTTTCGGCCTGGGTTCCGAATGGAAACAAAATATTGGCATAGTAGCTTTTGGCGTGGTCCATAACCACATCAAACGGTGCATCTTTGACAAACAGGGCATCGCAGGCAAAATGCTGACCAAAGCCGTCGTTGGAAAGCAGCAGTTTGTCTTCTTTGACGTAAGTCATCATCGAATCCGGCCAGTGCAGCATCGGCGTGGTCATAAAAGCAAGCGTGCGTTGGCCGATGGAAACGGAATCTCCGGTTTTGACAAGTTCATATTCCCAGCCGGTGGTGTCAAAATGCGCCTCCAGCGCCTGTTTGCCGGCCGTGTTGGTAATGATTTTGGCCTGAGGCGCCAGTTTCATAATTTCGGGGATATTGCCGGAATGGTCCATTTCGACGTGATTGACCACGACATAAGAAATTTTGCTGAAATCCACCAGGTTTTTAATTCTGGCAATGTGCTCGGCGGACATATAATGCTTGACACCATCAACCAGCGTAATTTTATCATCCATAATCAGGTAAGAGTTATAGGTTGAACCGCTGGGCGTGGCATAGCCGTGAAACTCCTTCAGGTTCCAGTCCTTGACGCCGACCCAGTAAACATCTTTTTTGATTTCGACTGCGTTCATTTTCTTCTCCTTTATTTATTAACATAGTTCTTCAAATAATCCTTAAATCAGCTGTTGACAATATAAAAAAAAGATATTAACAATAATGATAATCATTATTGATTTTGATTGGGAAACGGTTATGAAATATTCCAAACAACGTGAGCTTATTCTTCAGGCTCTGAAGGACAATCCCGTCCATCCGACGGCGGACTGCCTTTATTCCTGCCTGAAAGATGCCAATCCGGAACTCAGTCTGGCCACCGTTTACCGCAACCTCAACCTTTTAGCAGATAAAGGGATAATCAACCGGGTCAGCGGCCTGGACGGCTCTGCTCATTTTGACCACAATACCCACAAGCATTATCATTTTATTTGCTCAAAATGTAATAAGGTATATGATGTGCCTTATGATATTGCCCCTGATTTGGAAGCCAAAACGACGGCGGCCACCGGGCTGAAAACAGAATCGGCTGATGTTGTCCTGCACGGCATTTGCCATGATTGTCAAAAAAACTACAACTAACATCTTAGGAGAATTGATATGGAACTCAAAGGTTCAAAAACAGAAAAAAACCTTATGGAAGCTTTTGCCGGCGAATCTCAGGCCCGCAACAAATATACTTACTATGCGTCCAAAGCCAAAAAAGAAGGCTACAATATCATTGCCGATAAATTTGAACAGACAGCCAATAATGAAAAAGAACATGCCAAAATCTGGTTTAAGCTTTTGCACGGCGGCGAAGTTCCCGATACCATGACCAACCTTAAAGACGCGGCCAGCGGTGAAAATTATGAATGGACCGATATGTACGCCCGGATGGCCAAAGAAGCGCACGAAGAAGGTTTTGAAAAAATCGCTTTTCTGTTTGAATCCGTTGCCAAAATTGAAAAAGGCCATGAAGAGCGTTATCAGGCGATGCTCGATTCCCTCTGTGAAGGCAAAATCTTTGAGCGTCCAACCAAGGTGATTTGGGAATGCGCCAACTGCGGACATCGCGTTGAATCTCCCAAGGCTCCTGAAAAATGCCCGGTTTGCGACCATCCGCAGGCTTACTTCTTTGAACTGCAGGAGCAGTTTTAATCTTTGCCGTTTCGGACTGCTTTAAGATATGTCTTTGGCGGCCCGGCGTTATGATGATAAAATCCCGGAAGTTTTAATAGAATTTCCGGGATTTTTATATTAGGGTATACTAAAAAGTTACTATTTTAACAAGAAACACTTCCATTGCTAAGACATCTGTGAATACATGCATCCATCCCTTCTATATTACTGCCACAGACAGGAACACAGAGTTCATCGCACTGGTAACATTCATAACAGGTTGTCCCGCTTACTTTTCTGATTTCACACCTTGTAGCCGCTTTTTCTGCCTCAGAAGGATCTCTATACCAATTATTTTGCCAGCATACATTAAGCTCACATAAGCTACTTGATTTATTGTACCCGTCATAACACTCCCAGGCGGTGCAGATGCCGCAACTGTTGGTGCTGGCACAATAACCGTTGGCCGGGATGCTGACCGGTGTGGCCATACAGTCAATATGTTTGCAACTGTTTCCGGACTGATAGTATCCGGAATCACAATTCCAGGCGGTGCAGATGCCGCAGCTGTTGGTATTTGAACAGGAGGCGTTAGCCGGAACGCTGACCGGCGTGGCCATACAGTCAATGTGTTTACAACTGTTTCCGGACTGATAATAATTGCCGTTACATGTCCATGAGGAACATTTGCTCGGGCAGTCGTCGTAATAAGCTGAGCAGGAGGCGTTGGCCGGAACACTGACCGCTGTCTGCTTATGGCAGTTGTCGGCGTAACAGGCCGTACAGACGTCGCTGCAGCCGCTTTGACTGCTGTAAGTCTTGCACCCGTAAGTGCAGGTTTGCGAGGCCGGACACCCTGCGCCGGTACATTTCTTATAACCGCTGTCGGCAGCGCAGGTTTCCGCCGTTTGTCCTTTGTCACAAGTCGCGCCGGAGCTGTACCCGCTCTCCGTGCAGTATTCTGATGCTGTTTTGCAGCAGTTGCGATAACCCCCGCAGTTGTCAGAACAACTCTTGCTGCCCCAGCTGCAGTTTTCTTCATCATTTAACGGCGTACAATCATCCACGCAGGTTCCGTTGCTGCAGCTCTGCCCGCTGCCGCACTTGGACGCGCCGCAGGAAGCATAATAGGTCGTGCCGTTCTGGACGCAGGAACTTGAACCGACGCTCCTGCATTCGGCACTGCAGTCAGATGCCGTCAAACTGTATGTGCAGGCAGGTTCTTCTTCACAGGCCACGCATTTCTGACAACTGTTATAGGAAGCACAACCGTAACTGCAGTATTTTGATTCAACGTCGCAATCCGGATTTGAGGCGCACGAAATACATATATCGCAGGAATTGGTTGACGCG
>CASFLC010000126.1 GCA_949295475.1 uncultured Pseudomonadota bacterium | reverse complement strand
GGTCATTTTCGCTGAAATGGAACAAGTCCCGCGCGGCTTTGTTCATCACATTGATATATCCCTTGTGATTAAGGATAAAAGCCGGCAGCAGGCCGCGTTCAAACACGTTTTTGAACTTCTCACGTTCGCCGCGCACTTCGCGCATGGTTTTATTGACGGCCGTTACATCACGCAGGAATACAATGACTATGCGCCGGCCCAAATATTTGGAGGCCATGGCTGCAAACTCCGCCTCCGCCTGCGTGCCGGATTTTTTCAGCAGATGCAACTGTACGGGATCGGTGGCTCCCTCCAACCCATTAATGACGCTTTCATATTTATCCCGCGCAAAAATTTGGTGGTCGGAGGCCACAAAGTCCAGCAACGGGCGGCGCACGATTTCTTCGGCTGCTTCATAGCCCAGCACCTTGCAGGCCGCACGGTTGGCATAAATGATTTTGTAATCTTCCAAAATCAAAATGCCTTCGCGGGCGTTTTCCACCAGCAGGGAGTTTTTCTCTCCGGCTTCGCGGATTTGTTTTTCCATCTTTGTTTTGGCTGTAATATCTTCCGACACGTTCAACAAATAATCCGGCGTGCCGTCGGGCTTATACAGCGGTGTCTTGACCGTGTGCATAATCTTCACACCGTCATTGGGAGTGGAAATCAGCTCCTGCGGAATATTCAGTTCGCGCCGGCTCTCAAATACTTTATTGTCCGATTCGCGCACAAATTCGGCCTGTTCTTTGGTAATATCGGTGCGGTAATTATCTTTTCCGATAACGTCTCCGGCCGATACGCCGAATAAGTCCTCGCTTCTTTTATTCCATACCACATATTCCCCGCTGTAGCGTTTTACCGACAAAGCAATGGGCAAATTGTCCACCACGTTCTGCAGGAAATTTTTGGAATCGCGGATTTCGTTTTCCTGTTGTTTGCGTTGGGTGATATCCTCGGCTATCGTCAACACCATCAGCGGTTTGCCGTCAGAATCATATACCGGCGCCTTGACCAGGTGCAGCAACACTTTCCGGCCGTCCTGGCGGATATATTCTTCTTCGGGGATATCCATAATCCGGCCGCCCTTAAACACTTCGTCTTCGCGGGCGTTATAGCCATTCATGTCCTGCGGGGAAGTCATCTCTCCGGGGAACATCATATCAGCCGCTTTATTACAGAAACACATCCGATGGTTTACGTCATAAGCGTAAATAGCCACGGGGGCATTGTCCAAAATACTTTGCTGCAAATTCTGGGTTTCCGTCAGTTTGCGCGCCTGTTCGCGTTTATCCGTAATATCTTCAGCAATAGAAAGCATCATGGCCGGTTTGCCTTCTTTGTCATACACCGGAGCCTTAATCAGATGCAAAAGCACCTTTTTGCCGTCTTTGCGGGTGTATTCTTCTTCCGGAATATCCACGATTTCGCCTTTACGAAACATTTCCCGCTCACGGTCCCCGTAAAAGTCATTTTCTTCTTTATAAATACTTTCCTGAGGGAACAGCTCCAGCGCTTTTTTGTTGACAAACGACATGGCCATGTCCACCCCGCGCGCATAGATAGCCAGCGGGGCATTATCCAAAATGGCTTGCTGGAAGTTTTTGGCCTCCACCAGTTTGCGCTCCTGCTCTTTTTTATCCGTCACATCTTCCACCATGGTGATGACGAATTCCGGATTGCCTTCCGCATCCGACACCGGCACTTTGACCATATGCAGCAACCGCTTCATTCCTTTTTCGGTGGTATATTCCTCTTCCGGGATATCCAGCGGCTTTCCCGATTCCAACACTTGCGCGTCACGGTTCAGATACCCGCTGACCTGTTCTTTGGTTTCATGCGGCAGGGAGCCCTGTTCGTCAAAATGGGTT
>CASFLC010000125.1 GCA_949295475.1 uncultured Pseudomonadota bacterium | reverse complement strand
ATTAACTCCCCGGTGGTGGCTATCACGACCAAGCCGATGATAATCGCCCCGAGCCATTTCCAGTTGAGATTTCCGAAAAAGCCGCCGACGGCAACACCGATAATGCCGAAACCTGCCACAACATAAATTAAATCCCGCATGCCTTCAAAAATTGTCTTTCCGGTGGTTATCAAACCGGAAAACAAGCCGAGATCCCCGCTGCAACCGCTGACCGCACCGGCGCTTTGGGTCGTATTGACCGCAACACCCGTGGTCGGCGTTGTACTTACCGGTTGCGGTGTAGCTGCTGCTGATAATTCACATTTTCCATTTTTGCATATTTTGCCTGAACCACAATCACGATCCTCCGTACAAGTTCCCGTTGCAATTTTCTGTGCTGTAACCAGTGGATTTTTAACAAGATCTGTTTCCACCGTGTTACCTCCTTCATCAATCAACGTTCCATCTTGTTTCCAACAATCACAACGCCCCGTCATAGCATCCAAGCTCCCTCCCAGATAACCTTTGGCCTGACAGTTTGCATTGCATTCATATTGGGTTATAGCCAGAGCCTGTTCCGGTAACAGTACACACACAAAGGCTGCCGCCAGCAAAATCCGACATATTTTAGAAATATTAAGCATGGCACCCTCCTTTGCAGTTCTTGGTTCTCTCAGTGAACTTGGGTATTCTGCCCGCGGGCAAAATGGCTAAACTCACCTTTTGTAAAAAAGAGGGCCGAGGCAAATATTATTTTCCTAAAGACCCTCTGCGCAATTTTTCCGTCCGTTCCAAAGGGCGGGGAAAATCCCCGCCCGGGAACATAGAAGGAGAATATTAGTTTGTAGCATTGTCGAATGAGTCTTCAAATCCAGACATATTCTCACCGGTTGCGTAGTTGACGATGGAACCCGCAGCGGCCAGAATAGCCAGACCGACAGCCAATCCGGCAAACCATTTCCAGTTGACTTTACCAAAGATGGCGCCGAAGGCGACACCAACCAGACCGAAACCACCGACGACGAAAATAATCATCTTGACAGCGGTAAAGACGTTCAGAGCCTTTTCCTGAGAGGTCTGCATAACAGAACTCTGGGCGGCGGCGTCACCGGTGAAAGCCAGCAGGGACGCAAACGCTACCAGGCAGAATGTCCAAATATTGTTTTTAAGAAATTGCATTGTCGTTCTCCTTCATTAATTGCAAAAACTCTTTACTCTTTTAGAATAACCAATTTTTGAATTGATTACCAGCAAAAATGCTTATACCCGAAAATGGTTAACATATTGTTTACTCGTCATTATTTTTGCTGTAACAAAAAATTCACAGTCCTTAAACGATGGTAAACGACTGTTTTCGGGGATTTTTGGAGTCTGATTTTTTGTTTTGAGGAAACAACCGCATCATTGCACACAAAAAAAGAATCCACAGATTTTGTGCATAAATCTAAGGACTCTTGCCAAGAGTCGTATTTTGATTTATCAAGGTTTTAGAGGGGTTTAAATATGCCAAAAACAGGCTTAAAAACTTTCGCATACAGTTTTTCGATTTCTCTGTTTGCAATTTTTGTTGTAAACGGAATAATTTGGCATGAGCGCTCCTCCGAAAACCAAGATATTGATATTCCCGAAAAAAACATCATGCTTTTTCTTAACGGCAGCCAGGCAAACCCCTCACCCCGTCCGGCTCCCGTAAAGAAAATCGTGCTTTCGGTTTTGCCTGAAGTTAAGGCTGCGCAAGACACGTTGTCCGCCAAGCAGGATGCGGTTTATCAACCAGAACCGGAAATCATTATGGCCGACGCTTCGGATTTGATTGAAATTCCTTTGGAAATTTCTTCTTTTGAAGATACCGAAGAAGAAACGCGGCCTATGGTTACGGCGGAAGCCGCTCCTCAGAAAAAGTTTCCGCTTCCCTCCCCGCCGGCCGGCAAACGGGGAATTACGGTTTCAGAGCCGATTGTTTTGGACGAGCCCGAAACTTTGTACAAACCGGACGCTGCCTCCGCAGCTGACAAGCAAGCGCCTCAGCCGGCAGTCGTTTACGCCGGGAACGGCGGAAAAACGTCCGTTTTGCCGTCCGGAGCCCCCCAGCCATTGCTGATTGCAGAAGCGGGCAAACCGAAAGAACTCTTCCCCCTGCAAAAAGGCCGTGACGAGCTGGCCGGACAAGGAGAAGTCATCAAAGTGGACAGCGACGAAACGTCCAATATGATTGCTCTGGCAGACGGCAGCATTCCCATCCAAAGCATGGAAAAAGACAAAGCCAAGACCTTGGTTCCCGACAAGGCAAAATCGCCTCAATGGCAAAAAATGTCGGATAAAATTCAGCACAGCGACAGCCCCTGGGTTGTTGCCAAAGGCGCGGCTAAACCAAGCAACGCCATGGTGATGAAAGAAGATTATTACCAAAAAGACAACAAGGCTATTCAGAAGGCGCTGGGCCACGATAACGCCGCCATGCCTGAAAAAAGCGTTCAAATTGCAGCGGAAACCGTTAAAAATCTGCTTATTCCCATTCCGGAAGACATCCTTAACGACGAGAACCTGACCCCTCAACTGGTTTCACCGCCAAAGTCGGAAGAGGCTCTGAAAGAAAAAGAAATCGAAAAGGAACTTCAAGCCCAAAATTCTTCCCAAGCCTCCCCCAAGCCTGCCGTCAGCAGACAGCCGCCACGGACGGAGGCTCCCGTAAAGGAGCCCAAGAACGAAAAGAAAGAGTTTCCAAAGGTTGCAAAGGAGGAAAATAAAAAAAGCAATATTCTGAATTCGCTGACCTCGATTTTTAACTCGGAAACCTCTGTCAAAGAAGCCTCCGACGGCGATGCGGATGACGGCATTTTCGGCAGTCTTAAAAAGAAATTCAGACAAACCCAAAGCCACGGCAAAATTCTGCCGACGGAAATGCGTCTGTCTTTTCAACCGAACCGTGCCGAAATATCCGGCCAGACGCTGCGCTGGATTCAGGCCTTTGCCAACAAGGCCGCCGACAGCGAAACGGTCGGCATTGAAATCAGAATTGACGGAACCAGTTCTTTGGAACTACAGCAAAAAAGGCTGAACTTGTTACACAATATTTTAACCAATAAGGGCGTAGAATACAGCAAAATCAACACCGTATTCACAAACAGGGAGCCAAACTCCTTCATCATAAGGACTGTGCGGCTCAACAACATCAACACCGGAGGGCCGAGCGGCATCTACAACAAGGCAAGCGACGGTTATTATATGCAATGGTAATAAGTAGGGTCTTGTGCTTGATTATTTAATTTTCAGTATGTATGATAGGAAAAAATATGACAAAATCTAAATTAAGGATTGCAAAAATGGATAAGAAAACTTTGCTGAGCGCAACGTTTTTATCTGTCTTTTTCTTAGCCGGATGTTCCTGCCTTGATTTCTTCGGGGCCGGCAATACCTACGAAACAGATAGTCAAGAGACCGAAATCGTTACCGTCGTTGAGCCGGTTCCCGCAACAAGAACTGTTCCCGTTCAGCCGGAAATTATCCCCCCGACACCGGATCAGATGCCGCCGGAAGGAGATGATTTTATCAATTATCGCGAAACAAACGCCAATTACCGTGAATTCGGCGAACGGACGCCCCGTGATCAGGATATCGTGACAGCCGGCGCCGGAAGCAACATGTCGGCTTCCATTCCGCCGACGATTGAAGAAGAGGTGACTGATTATGAAGAAGAAATCAGCGCCGCGGAAGAAAACGACGACAGCGGGGATGAAAGCGGCAGCGGCGGACAGCAATTTGCAAACGAGGATCCCGTCGAAGACTGGCTGGCGGAAGAAGGCAGCACGCTAAAAGGTCTGCTGACGGAATGGAGCGAGCGTTCCGGTTGGCGCTTAATCTGGAACACCAACCGCAATTACAGATTATCGGCCGGCGCCATGTTCCGGGGTCGTTTCGCCGACGTCAGCTCGGCGTTAATCCGGTCTTTTGCCAGAGCACGGCCGGCTCCGATTGCAACATTTTATAAAGGAAACCGCGTCTTGGTAGTTGAGACCATGGAGGATGAGAATGCGTATGACTAATTGGAACAAATTCGGACTGGGAATGCTTTGCATTGCACTGGCAGCCTCCTGCTCCATCGCGACCAGCATGGACGCGACCATTGACCGTGAAATAGAGGCGGCAACCAGAATGAAAGAAGCTTCCAAAACGCCGACGCCGGCCGCCAACGAAAATTTAATCAAAGTCAAAGATGAAATCTGGCTGGGCGACAAAAGCATTGTTGAATATGACGGAGAACCTCTTCCTTCATATCTGGAGGCTAAAGACGGCATTACTCTTATCAGCAACCGTCCGATTACGCTTTATGAAATCGGCGACATGATTAACAAAACGACCGGGCTGGGCGTTCGTTATGCCCCGCAGATTGAAAAAGAGATTATGGATGCGGGGACGGCCAACAAGCCGAGCGCCGAAAACATCAATTCCGACTGGGCCGAACCCGGAAAGATGCTGCTGTCTTATCAGGGGCCGCTCAGCGGGCTGCTGAATGACGTTTCGTCCCGTTTCGGCCTGTGGTGGAGATTTGAAAAGGGTGAAATTCACTTTTATAAATTTATTACCAGAACTTTTGTTTTGTACAGCCTGCCGACGAAACCGAGCATGAACGTCCAAGTCGGCGGAAGCGCCTCGGAAGGCAGCGGAAGTTCGTCCATCAGCCTGTCCAGCGCGATTGAGCTTGAGTTGTGGGGCAATATCGAAAAAACGATTAATTCGATGATTTCTGAAGGCGCCAAACTGACAATGGCTCCGTCCGACGGTACGATTACCCTGACGGCAACCCCCAACGACATTAAGCGCGTGGCTGAATACATCAACGAGCAAAACCGCAGATTGTCCCGCCAGGTTGCCATCAGCGTGAAAATTTTGCAGGTTACCCTGAATGATTCCGATACCTACGGATTGGATTTATCGGCTACCTTTAAGGACGGCGTGACCAACATCGCCGTTCAGGGCTCAAACAGCGTTTTGGGTGCTGAGACAGGTCTGACCAACGGTTTCTCCTGGGGTATTTTGAAAAAGAACTGGAGCGCCGATGCGGCAATGAAAGCCCTGTCAACCAGAAACAATACAAGTCTGGTTACCAGCGGTACGGTTACCACGCTTAATAACAAACCGGCGCCGATTCAGGTTACCCAGAAACAAAACTACATTGCCGAGATGACTAAGACAAACAGCGGTACGGACGGCGACAATTATGATATTTCGGTGACAACCGAAGAAGTCGAAACAGGGTTTACTCTGGATGTTCTGCCCCGTATTCTGGAACACGGCAGAATGTTGGTTATGTTTAACATGACCCTGTCCGACCTGACGGCTCTGGAAAGAGTTGATTTCGGTTCCGTGGACGAAAACCAGTATATTCAAAACCCGCAAGTCGAATCCCGCGCCTTTACGCAGGAAGTGGCTCTGACGTCCGGAGAATCTTTAATCCTAACCGGATACGAGAGAGTTAACAGCCAGACGACCAAAGAAGGCACAGGGTCGGCAAACAATTCCCTGCTGGGCGGCGCTGCTACGGCCGAAAAAGAACGCAACGTATTGGTTATTATCTTAACGCCGGTTATTTTGGAATCACCTTTAACACCTGAATCCAGAATGTCTATGAATTAATCCGGCCGGGAGAAAAAAAGTGCTAGACGAAGCAAAACTGGAAGAAGAAGACTATGACAACGGCGGTGCCAAGCGCTCGTGGGGCACGTCAATTACGGTTGACGGCACCGCTTATGCGACCAGTTTGTTTTGGCAGCCTTTGCAAAATACCAGCGACCCGTTTCAGGAGGTTGAAGACGCTTCGGCTGGCGTTTTGGAAGGTGCGGATCTTTTTTGCATAAAAGGCGGCAAGGCTCCGCAGTTTGGTATCTGCGTTTCGCATGAAGGATATAAAAGCGGCGAATTGGTCGCTGCCGTTGCGCTGGCGACCGCGATGTCAAACGTGGCTTCTTATGTGGCCGTTTTCAAGACCAGCGATGGCTGGTGGTATACCTGTATCCGCAATGACATCATTTTGTCCGACGGCGATATGCTCTTTCTGGACGAGGAAGAGGCAAAAAATCAGTTTATGTCCATGCTGGCGGTGCCGGACTGGGGCAAAAAGATTGCGCCGAAAGAATGGGGCATTGAGGATACCGAAGAAGTCGACCTGGGCGAAATCATGCAACGAGGCGCCCGGGCAAAGCTTCAGAAAATCAAGGCCTTGCGCGGGACGAAACTGCTGCTGGTGGTTGTCTTGTCGGCAGGTATCGTTATCTGGCTGCTTTCCAGTCTGATTAACCAGTTGTTTTTAACGCCTCAGGTGCGTCCTATCGTAGTTCCCGTGAAACCGAAGGTTGTTCAGAAACAGGCTCCGCCTCCGGAACCGAAACCGTGGGAAAAGATGAACAATCCGGAAACAGTCATGCGCGAATGCTATGACAAGATAACTTCATTAATGGCCATTATGCCTCCGGGCTGGCAGCTCGGAGATTTGACCTGTACCCCTTCCGGCGTTTCAACGTCGTGGCGTCGTGAGCTGGGGCGGATTATATACGCTGAAAAAGCTTTGGATCAGTCTAAACTGACTTTTTCGGGCAGAACGTTTTCCGGCGACGGCAACACATTGTCGGTGACTTTGCCGCTGGCAGCCATTGAGCAACGCATGTCGGCGCCGACAATTAATGCCGTGGATTTGCAAAATCAGCTTAACGATCTTTTCCAGAAAATAGGGCATCCGATTTCACTAAGCGCGACGACGTATAAATCGCCTCAAGGCAAAGTTTACCGGATGTTGGCCTTCAAAATAACGTCAACACACAATCCGCTGACATGGATGCCGATGTTAATAAAATATTCAGGACTTGATATTAAAGTAATAAAATATTCACCTGGCTCTAAAAATTGGGATTACGAGGGGACAATATATGTTTTGTAAAGAAAAGAATATTCTGGCCTTGCCTTTGTTGGCTTTGTTGAGCCTCGGCGCAAGCGATGTCCGGGCGCAGGGTGTGGTAACCCTTGCCGATGACGCGGCGCAGGAAGACGCAGCACTCAACAGTGATATTCCCGATGAAATTTCTTTGTTCAGTGAAGAAGAGCCTATTGACGAACTGGGCAGTGCAGCTCTTCCGCCGGCTCCGAAAGCACCGGCACAGCCGCAGGATAACGCAGCTCCGGTTCAAAAACCGTCACCGGAACAGGGTGTTTCCGCAAATCAACCGGCGCCGAATCTTCCGCAGAATACGCCGGGAATGCCTGCCGTTGACGATAATCCGCTGTTTCCGGCGGCAGATGTTCCCGAAATTCCCGTTGAAAGCAATAAGCTGATGTCGCAGCCGTCGACGGGTATCGGCGTTTTGGACAGCAGTACGGAAACGCCGATTTCGGTTCCCGATGACAAAATCTTTTCACAAATGTCCGATTTGGAAAAACAGACGACTTTGCTGAACCTGGAACTGCGCCGCGAAAAAGTGCGCAACGAGATTGAAGCCCTTAAAAACCAGCGCAAACAGGCTTACCAGCAGGAAATCGAAAAAGAGGAAGCCAAGCGCAAAGCCCAGATAGAGTGGGAAAAAGAGCAGGAACAAAAAGTTATTCAGGAACAGCAGAAACTGCGCGAACTGGATATTAAGTTTGAACAGCTGCGGCAGGAAAAACTTTTGAACGAATATAAAAACCACATGCTGGAAGAAAATCAGAAATGGATTGCGGCAAATGCTGATTTTTACAAACAGATTGCCGATTCAAAGAAAGACCGCGAAGAGTTAATCAAAACCACGCAAGACAGATTTTCGCAGCTGGCCAATACGATTAAGGGCGCCATTAACAAGGTTCAGGACGTTAAAGCCGGTTATGAGCGTGAAATCGGCGAACTGCAGAATCAGGTTTCCATTCTGAAAGCCCGAATTGAGGTTCAGGAAAAAGAAATGGAAAAACAAAATCCGTTTGCCGACGCCAGCCAACAGGCTGCCGCAGCGGCTGCGGCACAGCAGGAAGAAGCCGAAGTCGTCGAGCCCGAACTTAAACTGAACAACATGTACGCGGTTATGGAAATCCGTGGGCAGGGCGGCGAGCTTATTGCCAAATTGATTAATCAGGACGGACAGCCGTTTTACGTCAAAAAAGGCACCACTCTGCAAAGCGGACATATTATTGACGATATTACCTCAACCTATGTCCGGGCGGACAAGGACGGCGTCAAAGATTATCTCTATTTTGCCGCCGGGGGAATCCTGCCGTTTGAAGTCGGAAACTCCGAGGTAACCTCGACGCTTAAAGATGAATTGGCTGCAGCCGAAGCAAGTCAAAACGCCCCGCAGAGAAGTTTTGTCGCCAGCGATACGGTTCCGGGCATGGGCAGGGACATGATAGTCAGGTAAAAAATGGGCATATTGAAAATAGAAGATGAGCTCGAAGAAGAAACGGCGTCGAAAGATGATGCCGTTTCCGACGATTTGAGCCCGTCGGAAAAAGCAACCCGGGAAGAAAGCGAAAAAAAGTTTTCGATTACGGACACTTATTTTTCAAACGGCAACCGTTTGCTGACGCTGCCGGGTTCTTCGCTGGTGATTAACGACGATACCCGGCGTCTGCTTGCCCTGTTTTCGGACGGACGTTTTCTGGTGGTGGAAACCCACAAGTTTGACGGACGCGTTCTCAGTTTTGAAGTTCTGGCCCGCAAAAAGAAATTAAACATTTCCAAACCGATTTACGTTTCGCAAAACGAAATCAACGCCATTTACAGCATCGGCGAGCGTTCGGCCGCGGCGGCGGAAGTCGCCGAAGATTCCGAGCTTGACCAGCTGCAGATGCAGAAAGACTTTGTCAACGTGATTGCCCGCGCCGCCAGCAAAAAAGTGTCCGACGTGCACGTTGTGGTGGCGGACAGTACGCAAATCATGTTTCGCACCAACGGCATGATGCAGACCGAAATGGAATATAACAAAGAATGGGGCGAATTGTTTGTGCGCGCGGCCTTTGCCTCGGCGGACATTTCGGACTCAAACTATGCTCAAAACGAATTTCAGGGCGCGCAAAAACTGGGATCTACGCCGCTGCGCGGGTCTAAAGGTAAGTTGATGCTGCCGCACAACGTGCTGGCCATCCGCCTGCAATTTAACCCGATTGCCTTCGGTTCGCAATACCTGGTTATGCGTCTGCTGTATGCCGACGACAATCCGGACGGTTCCGGCGATTTGTTCAGCCTCGGGTTCGGCGAGTTTGAAGACAATTTGTTTTACCGTCTGCGCGCGGTTCCGGTCGGCCTGAATATTATTGCGGGACCGACGGGGTCCGGGAAATCCACGACGCTGCAGCGCAACATGATTCGTCTGTTGCAGGAAAAAAATTATGAAATCAATCTGATTACGGTGGAAGATCCGCCGGAATATCCTATTCCCGGGGCGCGGCAGATGCCGGTGACCAACGCCAATACAGAAGAAGAGAAAGACGAACAGTTTACCAAAGCGCTGTCCGCGGCGCTGCGTTCCGACCCTGACGTTATGATGGTCGGCGAAATCCGTTCTCTGTCGGCGGCGCAGCTGACTTTTAAGGGTGCGCTTTCCGGCCACGGCGTGTGGACGACGCTGCATGCCAACTCGGCGCCGGCGATTATTACCCGTTTTCGCGACATGGGCGTCGAATCGTTCAAACTGCTTGATCCGGAGTTGATTAAGGGGCTTATTTCGCAACGTTTGTTCCGCAAACTTTGTCCGCACTGCCGGGTTTCGGTAAAAGAGAAACTGAATGAACCTTCGGTGCAGCGGCTGAAAGTGGCCTTGGGAGACTTTGGAATTGAAAACACCTATGTCCGCGGGCCGGGTTGCAAATATTGCGGCAACACCGGCATTAAAGGCCGAATGAGCGTGCCGGAAATTATTTTGCCGGACGCGATGTTTCTGGAGCTGATGATTAAAGGCGAGACCCGTAAAGCCATCGACTACTGGACCAGCGACTTGAACGGGCGTACCCTCAAAGAGGCAGCCATGGAACGCATGCTGAAAGGTTTTATTGATTTGGACGAAGTGGAACGCTGGTGCGGTTTGCTGGATCAGCGCCCGGTATATTAAGGATTGAACAATGGCAGAAGAACAGCAGGTCAGAAAACGGAAATCACAGTCATTGCAGCGGGCGATTGCAAAATTCAGCAAAATTGAAGAATATTACGCCAAAATGATTATTCAGTTTTCAAACAAAACGCGTTTGAAACTGTATCGCAAAATTGCCTCGTTGATGAAAAACCGCTTTTCGTTAATGGACGCGCTGGAAATGCTGCATGACGGCGCCAGCAACGGCGGCAAAAATCCCGGGGAGCCGCTGGCCATCGCAATCGCCGCCTGGGGCCGCGCCCTGAACAACGGTATGACTTTTTCGGATGCTCTGAAAGGCTGGGCGCCCGACCGTGAAAGGCTGATGTTGTCGGTGGGCGACGTTTCCGACCTGGAAAGCGCCTTGCTGAATCTGATTAAAGTAACCGAAGGATCGACCAAAATGATTCGTCCGATTATCGGCGCAATCTCTTACCCGGCCTTTTTGATGATGATGGCCATTTTGATTATTTACGCCATCGGCGTTTATATGGTGCCGCCGATGATTGACGCGGCGCCGACGGTTATCTGGCGCGGCATGGCGCGCGATTTGGTCGATTTGTCGGCGTGGATTAAGGACAACTGGCTGATTGCCTTTTCCAGCCTGCCGATTGTCATGATTGTCATTTATGCCACCATCGGGATTTGGACCGGGCCGATACGGGTGTTTTTTGACAAATTGCCGCCATGGTCTTTGTATAAGGTTTTTACGGGTATCAGCTGGCTGCTGGCGCTGTCGGCGCTGGTCAAGGGCGGAACGCCGGTTTCCACCGCTTTGCGCGCGCTGCGGCGTGATGCCAGCAAGTACCTGAAAGAGCGGATTGACCGCACGCTGATTTACGTCAACAACGGTGACAACCTCGGGCAGGCGCTGGCCAAAACCAAGCTGGATTTTCCCGACGAAGAAATTATTGCCGACCTCAAGATTTATTCGGAACTGGACAACTTTGAAGAGGCTCTGGACAATCTGGCCAACGAGTGGCTGGAAGAATCCGTCTATATGATCGAGCAGCGCGCCAGCGTTCTGAACATGGTTGCGCTGCTGGCCATCAGCGGCGTGATTGCCTGGGCGGTTATGGGCACCTTTGACATGCAAGACCAAATCACCAGCAGTATGGGAGGCTGAGTCATGAATTGGAAAGAAGCGGCGGAAAAGCTGAAAAATCATTTGAAAACCGTGCAAATTTCGCCCAAGAAAGCGGCGTTATTCGGGGGCGGCGCCGTCCTTGTGCTGGCGGCGGCGTTTATGTTGCTGCGACCGGGGGACATCGGCACCGCGCAGGCGGCTCTGGAGTTGCAGCAATTGGGAACCAACATCCGGCGCTATTATCAAAACCGTCCTGATTTTTGGGGGTTAAATACGCAGACAGTGCTTGACAAAAAGATTGCGCCGCATAAAATGAAAGTTATTTCAGGGGTGTTGCAAAGCAGTTTCGGCACGCCGGTGGCTGTCGGCAGCGGCTTTGAGGCCGCAATGCTGATGCCGGGTGCCCGCAGTTTTGATGTGGTTTATAAGGGTTTGAACCAAAGGCAGTGTTTTGAGCTGCTGACTTATAAATTTGACGAGAAATTCTGGCTGGGCATCTCTTCCGTGACGCTGAACAACGGTGACGAAGAACGAACTTTCAGCTGGAACGAAGGAGAATACAAACTGCCGCCCCAAGCCGAGCTGGCGGAAGCGTTGTGCAAAGGCAATTCGGCGCTGCTGTGGCATTATGAATAACCAAAGGCATAGTCGGAAGGACTAACCAAAGTTATAAAAATGAACCGTTTTATGACCAAAGAGCGAAAAAATATGACTAAGGATAAGATTGTTCATTATTTGTTAATTTGTTATAGTTAAACTATCAACAACGAGATTTGAGGAGTATTGAGATGAGAAACTTATATAAAAATGAGCAGTCAGGCCGTTCAATGGTCGAAATGCTCGGCGTGCTGGCGATTATCGGCGTGCTGTCGGTTGGCGGTATCGCGGGTTATTCAAAAGCGATGGCCAAATATCGAATCAACCAGACGCTGGACCAGATTTCCATGCTGGTGATGAACATCCGTTCTTTGTATTCGGCCAGTGTTGACTATTCGGGATTAACCTCTACGGTTGCGATTCAGATGGGTATTATTCCGCGGAACATGCTGCCGGCAGGAGAAACCGAAGCAACCGCGACAGCTATTGTCAACGCTTATCAAGGAAGTGTTTTTTTGTCTGAGGCTAATACTGGGGGTAACGGACGTTCCTTCAAAGTGGCCTATACCGGTCTGACCCGTGAAGCCTGCGTTTCGATTGCGTCTTCTGACTGGGGTGCGCAAGCCGGTTCCGGTTTGATTCATATAGGTATTACCGCGGGCGCACTAGCCAGCCTTGAGGCGAGTACAAAGGGTACCAAAGAATTTAGTATGGCTGATTTTCCGATTACTTTGGCGGAAGCGGCTGCATATTGCACAGATACGACTGATACCGGTAATGCCATTATTTGGGAATATTACTAAGCTGAGCAAAATTTAGCTTGATACTCCAAAGCAAAAAGGGAGCTCTTGTCAGAAGAGCTCCCTTTTTTTATGGCTTTTCCCTAAGCCGGCGGCTTCCGCGCGTCTTTTCTGCCGGCAGTCTGTTAAAATAAGTTTAGAAAACCGGCGAAAATTAAACTTATTTTCCTTTTTTCTCTCTAAGTTTAGTTTGCTAAACTTATAAAGCATCTTTGCTATAGGCGTGTCAAACCGAAAAACCCATTGTCCGGGAAAAGCAGGTAATGAAAAACCGCCGGTTCCACGCAACAAAATACAAAAAATATTATCCGGAGCATTTTTGTGATTCCGTTTCAAGACTTTATTTTTCGAATTTATTGCATCAATTTTAACATAACTTTAACACCGCTGTGTTTTGTTTGGATATATACTTTAATAATCATGTGTGTGTGTTTAGAGATTAGCGAGGCAAAAATGTCCAATATTACCGAAACAAAATTTTCTGACATTTATATTACGCCCGATAAAAAGGCTTATATTCCGGACAGTCAGACCAGAAATGCCCTGAAGTTGTTTGAACCTGACGATTTTGAAGAATTTTACGCCGTGCTGGAAGATGAATGGGACGGCAAAAACCCCAGCTATTCGGTTTTGTATAATGATATTTTTTATCGAATTGAGCGGACAAAGTCTATTTACGGCATTCAATACTGCGCCAGAAAAATGCCGGCTCAGGTTATTCCCTTCGGCATGTTGGGATATAAACAGGAACTGACCAATTATCTGCTCTCGCTCTCCAAAGCCTCCGGACTGATTTTGTGGGCCGGCGCAACCGGCTCGGGAAAAACCACCGCCGTCTCAAGCCTGCTGAAAGAATATCTGTCGCTGGAAGGCGGCTTTGCCTATACCATCGAAGACCCGAACGAACAGCCGCTGGACGGCGTGTATCAGGCGGCGCACGGCGGGCTCGGCCTGTGCAAACAGACCTCGCCGATTAACGATGACTGGGGCGCCTCGCTGAAATCGGCCCTGCGCTCGCGGCCGCGCTATATTCTGGTCGGCGAAATCCGAACTCCGGAAACCGCCAGCGAAATTCTGCGCGCGGCAACGTCCGGACACTTGGTGTTGTCTACCATTCATGCCAACAACGTTACCGACGCCATTAACTCGGTGATTAAATACGCCGTCTCTACCAGCATGAGCGAAGATTTGGCCTATGACCTGTTCTCACGCGGCATGCTCGGCGTTATTCACCAAAGTCTGTCCGGCGCTCCGGTGCAAAAACCGCATGTCACTCACCTGTTTGCCAACCCCAATACCTCCAAAGGCGACCAGGTGCGCGGCATTATCAAAACCGGAAAACTGAATCTGGCAACTTCCATCGAAACCCAGATGACCCGTATGACCCGCGGACTGTCCATGTTCCCGGAATTTTAATCCCAGGGAAAAACTATCCAGCGATCCGGCATGTCGCGGCAATAAATATCCGCCTCGCCGCGCCCCTGCGGTTTGGCATAGACAGACACAAAAACCGCCTGCGGATATATCCGCCGCAAAATCCGAAACGTGCGGCCGGTGTCTGACAAATCATCTATAATCAGGGTTTGGGCATCGACGCCGAAAATGCTCTGCCGGACGTTAATATCCTCGTCCGCCCGGCGGTTTTCTCCGTCGTAGCTTGACATGTTGACGGTTTCACAATCCCGGATATCCAGCTCGTATGCCAGAATTCCCGCCGGAAGCAGCCCGCCGCGGCTGACCGCCACAATTTTGTTGAAACGGCGGCCGGAGTTTTTTATTTTTTCGGCCAGTTCTTTAACGTGTTGATGAAAATCAGTCCACGAAATGTAAAGTTTTTCCGTCATTTGTTTCCGTATTTTTGGTTGCTGCATTATCTGTTCTGGTTTGTCCCGAGCCGTGTTCGGCTTTCACTTTGTAAATATATTCGATAATATCGTCGTCATCCCATTCCACCGCGCCGCGGATGCGCCCGATTTCTTCCCCGAGCATGTTTATCATTACCGTGTGCGGGTAGGCAAATATTCCGAAATCCGACGCCAGACGTCCGTTGTAATCGACATAAAATTCATCTGACGGACCCTTGAATTTTTTGATAAACTGCCGCTGCTGCGTTGCGCTGTCCCACTCCCCGGCTTTGGAAATCAGAATAACCTTGATGCCGGTGCCGCGCGTCTTGTCCATAAACTTCCTCAGATTGTCAAGCTCCCTGACGCAGGGCAGACAGGTGCGCGACCAAAAAACAACCAAAACAAAACTGCCTTTGAAATCAGAAAGCCGAAACTCCGTGCCGTCAGCCCGGTAAAAAGACGTCTGCGGCGCTTCCCGCGGATAGGCAAACAGGTTGGGTTCTTTGGCCTGAGCCGCCGCCATCCGCCCTGCCGCAATCACCACCGCCAGCGCCATGATTATTTTTTTCAGCATCGCTTTCTCTGCATAACTTAATTTTTGCTTAACCCTGTTTGTATATAGTATTAATATATTTTAAAACTAGTAAAGGAATGGTATATGAAGAAATATTTATTCGCTTTGTGTCTGATGGCGGCGGCGTTGTCCGTTTGCGCCTGCGGAAAGGTTTCCGCTCCGGAACCGCTGGAGGGCAGCGGGTATCCCCACTCTTATCCGCGTCGTTAACCGAAAGGGAAAAAAATGTCCGAATCCGATATTAACGATGAGATGATTCCTTATGTGGAATTTGCCGACAACGCCAATGAAAGAACGCCCTGCGTACTGGTTTTGGACTGCTCGGGTTCCATGCGCGGCGAACCGATTAAACAGCTTAATGCCGGGCTGAAGGCTCTGGAAAAAGAACTTAAAGAAGATATTGACGCCAGTTCACGCGTGCAGTTGCTGATTATCAAAGCCTTCGGCAAAGACGAAGCGGTGATTTCTTCCGATTGGATTGACGCTATGAATTTTACCGCTCCGGAAATGGAAGCCGGCGGGCTCACGCCCCTGGGCAAAGCCATGGAACTGGCTCTGGCTAAAATCGAAGAGCAGAAATGCCTTTACGACAGCTGCGGCATTACCTCCAAACGGCCGTGGATTTTTCTTATCAGCGACGGGGAACCGACGGATTATGACTGGGAAATCGTGGCCGAAAAATGCCGCCAGGCCCAAAACCGCAAAAAGGTCGTCATTCATGCCGTGGGAACTCAAGGCGCCAATCTGGACAAGTTGGCAAAATTTTCCACAATTGCGCCCAAACGGCTTACCGGTCTGAAATTTACCGAATTTTTCCTGTGGCTGAGCCGCAGCGTTTCCTGTATCTCCAAAGCGGCGCCCAATGTGCCCGATCTGTTAGAAGACATCGGCGAATGGAATGAAGAAGAATAGCCCCCGCAGCCATAAAGTGATTGCCGCCAGTGTGGCAGGCTCTCTGCACAGCATGCAAAAGCAACCATGTCAGGACTGTTGTCGTCATGCTGCGGGACGGAATCTGGTCGCGGTCGTATCGGACGGCGCAGGGTCTTCAAAATACGGAAAAATCGGCGCCCGAATCGTCTGCGAAACGCTGTGCGACCTCTTAAAAGACGTGCCGCTGAAACAGGCCAAAGCAAAAGTTTATCAGGCGCTTGCCGTCGCCCGCGAAAAATTAACGCGCCACCGTCTTAACCGCCAAAAAAACGAATCCGGAATCGGCGATTTTGCGGCAACCGTCGTCGGCGCGGTCTGCCGAAAAGGCGACGGATTCTTTTTCCATATCGGAGACGGCGCGGCAATCGCCCTGCATGGCGATTTATCGTCTTTTACTGCCTCCAGGCCGGAAAACGGCTCGTTTGCCTGCGAGACTTTTTTCTATACTCAGCAGGCCTGGGCCGATAATCTGCGTTTTACCGATTTTGAAAACGCCGAAACCCTTTTTTTGATGAGCGACGGACTGACCGGTTTTGCCTTTGCAAAGGACTTTACGGAAATCGAAAACGGCTTTATCATGCCGATTAACAATTTTTTGACAAACGAGGCCTGCGCGGCCAAAGCCGTCCGCGCCCTGCACAATACACTGAACACCCCGCGGGCGCAAAAGCTGAACCCTGATGACAAAACCCTGTTGTGGGCCAAGGTGAAATAATGGAAAACACAGAAGACAAACAGGTTTACAACGCTATTTACGCCGACGGCTCCTTCGGCAAGATTACGCTGCACGAACTGATTAACCGCGGCGGCGCCTCCGGCAAAATCTACAGCGTGGAAAACAAGCCGGACAAGGTGGCCAAGATATTCCATAATCTGGCAAAAAGCCATACCAACCGCCAAAAACTGGAATCCATGCTGCTGAACAAACCTAATTTTCCGCCCGTGATTACCGACGGCGTGCAATATACGCAGATTGCCTGGCCGGAAGCTGTCCTGGAAGACGAAAAAGGGTTTTGCGTCGGCTATCTGATGCCGCTGATTAACATGGACGAGGCTGTGTCGCTTGACCATCTGATGCAAAAGGCCATTCGCAAAAAACTTAAACTTTCCGAAAAATACGCCTACCGCATTTTTGCGGCCTATAATCTGGCGGCGATGGTTACGTCTCTGCATAAATGCGGCCATTATATCGTCGACCTCAAGCCCTCCAATGTTTCAGTCTATAAAGAAAACATGCTGGTGGCCATGGTCGACTGCGACGGCTTTTCGATTAAGGGCGAAAAAAGCCGCTATCCGGCCGAGTTTGTCAGCGAAGAATATATCTATCCCGAAGGTATGGACAAGTCTTGCGAAGAAATGGGCGAAGAACAAGATAAATTTGCTCTGGCCGTCATCATTTTCAAGCTGCTCAACAACGGGATACACCCTTTTTCCGGCGTGCCGCGCAAAAACGACGCCGAAATGCTGACCATTCAAAACCGGATTGAGGAATACCACTACGCTTACGGCTTGTGGCCGGATAAATATCAGGCCCCCCATCCTTACAGCCTGCATGAATATTTTGACAAAGAAACGCTGGAGCTGTTTGAGCGCGCTTTTACCAAAAGCGGTAACCGGCCTTCCGCCTATGAATGGCAGGAACATCTCTGGAAACTGATGCACAACCTTAAACAATGCAAAAATAATCACAACCATGTTTATTTTACCGGCAAGGGCTGCGGTTTGTGCATGATTGAGGATAAATTCCATCGCCGGCTGAACGACATCAAAAAGCAAAAAGAAACCCCCGAAACCCTGCGTGGTTTTGAATTAAGCGCGCTTTCCTCAGAAAGCATCAAAAAAGTAAAGGAAGCCGAGCAGGCGCTGCAGGCCCGACAACAAAAAATCGGCTGGGGAATTGTGGCGGCATATTTGGTGTTTTTTGCTTTTTTGTATAAGTTTCTCCGGCTGTTTGACGATGGAATCATTGCGTTGGGCATCGGTATTCAGGCCATTTTGACGACGCTTTTGATGCTCGGTATCAACCGGCTGTTTCGCAAATATGAAAATCAGCTGCCGCTTTTCAAACAAAAATCTCTGACCGACATGTTGCAGGTTTATGCCCTTATCTGCATTATCATCGCTTTGGTTTCGATTAACGATATTCCCAAAAATTTGTTAAATTTGGCCGGGGCGGACTAGAAATTTGGTTTTAATACCCTATATTCTTTAAAAACATAAAAAAAATCTCTACAAAATAAATTTTTTATGTTATGAGTTGTTTGATATTTAATTAAATAGAGGATACCGATTTGAAAAATCTTAACCCGATAATGATTTCCGGGAAGGAAGTCCTGCCCCTGATTGAGGGCGGAAAAGGGATTAACGGCAGCGACGGGCGCAGTTCCGGCGCTTGGGCCAGAGAAAACTGCGTCGGCACTTTTTCCGGCGTCAGTCCCGACTGCTATGATTCCATGGGGAACGTCATTATTGAAAAATTCAGCAAAAAACTCCGTGCCGATCGTCATGAAGAAATGGTGGAATACGCCATTAAAGGCGGTGTGGCTCAGGCACAGGTTGCTCACGAAATCTCTAACGGAAACGGCCGCATCCATATCAACATGCTGTGGGAACTGGCTGATTCAGAAAGGATTCTGACCGGCGTGTTGGAAAGAGCCAAAGGTTTGATTAACGGCGTTACCTGCGGCGCCGGGCTTCCTTATCATTTGGGTGAACTGGCGTCCAAGTTCGGCGTTTATTACTATCCGATTATTTCTTCGGCAAGAGCTTTTCAGGTTTTGTGGAAGAGAGCTTATAACCGTTTTGTGGAATATCTGGGCGGCGTCGTCTATGAAGATCCCTGGCTGGCCGGAGGACATAACGGTTTGTCAAACGCCGAAGATCCCGCCAAGCCGCAAACGCCTTATAACCGTCTGGTGGAACTGCGGCGCACCATGAACGAACTCGGCCTGCAGGAAAAACCGATTATTCTGGCCGGCGGCGTTTGGTCTTTGAGCGACTGGGACGATTATATTGATAATCCCGATATCGGCAAGATTGCCTTTCAGTTCGGGACACGGCCGATGATTACCAAAGAAAGCCCTATCAGCGACGCCTGGAAAAAAGTGATGATGCAGGTCAAAAAAGGTGATGTAATTTTGCAAAAATTCAGCCCGACCGGCTTTTTCTCATCGGCGATTAAAAATACATTTCTGGAAAATCTGATGCGCCGGAAAGACGGTGAGGTTGCTTTTTCGCATGAACAGACAGAAGAATTTAATCACCCCCTGACTATCCGCGCCAACAAAACCGTCTATATCAAAGGCGCTGACGCCGCCAAAGCCGAGCGCCAGCTGAGCGCCGGTTATACGGAAGTTCAGGAAACGCCCGACAGCACCGTCGTTTTTATGACGCCGGAAGAAGTCAAGCAAATGAAGGCGGACCGTGCAGCTTGCGTCGGCTGTTTGTCGCAATGCCAGTTCTCCACCTGGTCCAAAGCCAAAGGAACAACCGGCCGTCTGCCGGATCCGCGTTCTTATTGTATTCACAAGACATTGTACGATGTCGGCCATGGCGGCAGCATTAAAGACAACCTGCTGTTTGCCGGTCATCAGGTTTACCGGTTTGCAACGGATCCGCTGTATCGAGACGGGATTCCGTCGGTTCGGGAACTGATTGAAAAAATCAAAAAGGGCGAATAACAAAAAAAAGCGTTTTGAATCTTATTCAAGACGCTTTTTTTGCATGCATTTTTAAAATATTTTTCCTTCGTATTGAAAATGTGCGCCATCATACAGCAATTTTACGCAGCAGCCGTTGGACAGCTCAAAATCAGATAATCCCAGAGAACTCAGCATACTGCCCAACACTCCGGCATGGGTTACTATACCGATTGTCGTTTCAGGACCATCGTACAAATACTTCAATCCGCCAAAAGCACGCTCTGCCACTTGCTGCATGTTTTCGGATAACGGAAAAGTTTTGTGACGTTTCGTCCGGCGAAAATGTATCCAGGCATCCCATTCCCGAGGATAATTATCCTTTATAAACTGCATGCTGCATCCTTCCGCAACCCCATAATCCGCTTCGCGAAAATCTTCCATTGTCTGCAAAAAAAGATTGTTGCGAACGGCAATGATATCCGCAGTTTTCCACGCTCTCAGCAACGGGCTGCTGACGGCCAGCTCCAAATTGAGCGAAGATACTTTTTCAGCCAGTTCCAAAGCCTGTTTTCTGCCGGTTTCATTTAAGGGCGCATCAATTCTGCTTCCCTGCCAGATTTGCTTCAGGTTATAATCCGTCTGGCCGTGGCGCATCAGATAAAATACTGTTTTCTTTAACATGATTTTAAAATTTAATTATAAAAATTGATAATAAAATTGCAGGGTTACTATACCGTTTTTTTGACTGATGGCAAGAAAAAAACCGGCTCCGAGGCCGGTTTTTCATTAATCAATTATTTCGTCAGGATAAATTCCGTACAAATTGGAGCGCGGCATCCACCCCTCGGCAGAATCAAATTGAATAAGGCAAAAATTATTGTTTACCGGACATTTTTTTACCTCTCCGACAACCCCGTCTTCGACCTTGGCAATAATTTTAGAGTTATAATCATCTTTAGCATAAAGATTATTTTCGCCGGGCGTGGCAATTTTAATTGAACGCCGGCCGGTCAGCATGGATTTATGCACCCAGGATTCCGAGCCCTGCCAATCCTTGATTTTTCGCCAAAGTTCAAATTCGGCAATAATCTCTACCGGTGCGGATTTTTGCATATATACCCATTCTATCGGATAGCGGGCGCCGGGCCCCGAACGGGCGTTAATATGATTGGAGCGCAAAGAGACGAATCGCGGCAAATGCAACCCGCTTTCGCCTTCATCCGCCGGTTCCTGTGCCTGTGAGAGGTTTATGCCGAGCAGCACCACCATTAGACTTATCACAAATTTCATACCCATCCTCTTTTTTAGCCTTTTTTATTTTCTTTAAGAATATTATGCTTATATTATGTGAATAAAACGTAAAAATACCCCGAATAACCATAATTTATTGTGAGGAAAAAATGGACATTATAAAAACTGCCGAAAGCCTTATCCGCTTCAGGACAGAAACCGGAAATGACAAGGAAATCAAACAGTGCATGGCTTATATAAAAGATTTGTTTCAGGGAAGCGGCGCTCTGGTTGATATTTTTCAGGAAGCGAATCTGGCGCCGGTGATTTTTATCAGAAATACCAATACCGAAAACTTTGACGCTTTGGTTTTGGGGCATATTGACGTGGTGCCGGCCGAAGATGATATGTTTATGCCGCGGATTGACGGGAATAAAATGTTCGGACGCGGAACTTTGGATATGAAATCTTTTGCGGCGGTCGCCCTCAATTCCATGGAGCATGTCCTTAAAAACAAGCTGCCGATTAACTTCGGAGTCATTCTTTCCAGCGACGAGGAAAAGGGCAGCAAGGGAACGGCCGCGTTTATGAATGAGCATCCGAATATTTCGGCAAAAATCGTGCTGGACAATGATGTTGGCGGCGATATTCAAAAGATAGTTACCAAATGCAAGAATCCGGTGTTTGTCAAAATTATCGCCGAAGGAAAAGAAGCTCACGGTTCCACGCCTTGGGAAGGAATTGACGCCAATGAGCTGACCCTTCAGACCCTGAGTAAAATCCGGGAGTTTTATCCTTATTATTCCCTCAACGGCCTTAATCCCGAAAACAAATGGGTGGACACGGTGCATTTTGCCAAGATTTGCGGCGGAGACGTTTCCAATGTCATATCCAATTTTTGTGAAACTTTATGCGATTTCCGCCTTACCGAAAATTCCGATACGGAGCATTTGCGCAAAATTCTTGATAAATGCATGGTTGACGGCGTTCATTATGAAATCGTTTCGGAAAGTACGCCCGTGGTTATGGATGAAACGAATCCGTACATTCTGGATTATAAAAAATTTGCAGAAGAAATTCTCGGCAAACCACTGGAATTTGAACATATCGGCGGTGCGACAGATTCCCGAGAATTCGCCGTTAAAGGATCTACGGTGATTATGCATTCGGGCAGCGGGGAAGGTATGCATGCCGGCAACGAATATGTAGAAATCGATTCCGTCCTTAAAATTGCCGATATTCAAATTAAATTCCTGGAAAAGCTGGCGCGGGAAAAACAATAATTTATAACGTGTCGAAAAATTATTGCTAATTAATTCTTTTCGGGATATAAAAAGGGTCACCGGTGCCGGCGTAGCTCATCAGGATAGAGCAACAGTTTCCTAAACTGTGGGTAGTGGGTTCGAGTCCCGCCGCTGGCGCCAGTTTTTTGAGATTAATGTTTATTGAGCGGCGGTTCTCGAACCAAGGTTCGTTCTGGCTCCTAAGCTCATTCTTCGCTAACTCGCTGCGGTCTCTCCTTTTGTAACGCCCGTCTGTCCGCCTCACCGGCGCTTGACGGACTAACAAAATTTCGCCTTCCGGTAAAAAACAACCGGAGCAGCGGTTGTTTTTTTATCCTCAGCCCGCCGCTGGCGCCAGTTTTTTATAAAAAATTTGTTGCAAAAATGAAAAAGATAATATAAGTTAGCCTCTGTTTTGGATAGATGGCCGAGTGGTCGAAGGCGCACGATTGGAAATCGTGTATACCTCCAAAGGGTATCCAGGGTTCGAATCCCTGTCTATCCGCCAATTTGATTAAAAAGACGCTTGAAAATAGCGTCTTTTTTCGTATCCGGCGGAAATGCGGGCTTTACCGGCGGTTGACTTTGCCGAATTGACTATGGTAAGCTCGTTTTATATTGGAAAATGCAAAATTTTAGGCACTTACATACAATGCCGGTTTTTAAAGAATCACTTTAAATATTGAAACAGATAATAATTTTCCCTAAATAAAGATTACAACATACATAGGGAGAAGTGACTTTGAAAAATAACCGTGTACAATCAACTCCTGATGATTTTTTATTATCAAATAATCATTTGCGCCTTTTAGATAGAATTTTTATTTCTCATCATCAACAGTGTAATT
>CASFLC010000124.1 GCA_949295475.1 uncultured Pseudomonadota bacterium | reverse complement strand
TTTTCAGTTTCTTTCTTATTTTTGCGCCCTGATTTCCTCAAAATGATTTCAGCGACCTGCTCGTCCCGGGTGCTTTTTTTTCCGGCGTCGACAATTTCTTCAATCCGCAGCCCTTCTATGGCTTTTAATCTCGATTCGTCTGCAGCCGTCGCCATGTCTTGAATTCTCTTGATGCCGCGCAGAAGGGTGATGGTATCCCTTTCTGACAACGCTTTTCCCTTAAGTTTCAGTCGTTTGGCAACATCTTCCTTAATGGCTTTTTCATAAGTCGCCGTATTCAGGGTAACATCCTGCATGTTATCATTGATTGTTTCGGCTTTAAGTCCCTGCATACCCAATTGCCGCGTTGTTTTGTCTGCCATAATCAAAGCTTCCATTTTCCCGGCGTTTTCCAGCATTCTGGTAGTGTTTATGGTTTCCTGCTGTTGCAGTTGGCGTTTCTCGTCTTCGTGCAGGGCGTTCAACAGCGAATTGTCGGCACTGAGCGGAAAATCCATAAAATCATTTTCGTCTTCTTCTTCGTCATCATAAACGTCACGGATTTTTTTGCGGATTTTTTTCAGACCTTTGGGAAGTTCTCCCGGTTGAAGCGTAAACACGGACTTAACGGGCTTTTTTTCCTTGGCCTCATATTCCAAAGCTTTTTTAATGTTTGTTTTGCGGGTCAAAGTTTCTTTTTCCCCGAAACTGCTTTTTTTCCACTCCAGATTTGAATCCGAATTGTCTTCAGCCATATAATTCTCCGTTAACATTTGTCATGGGGCAATTTCTGTGCCTGCACAGTCTTTATGGTGGCATATAAAAGCGTTCTTGTCAATCAAACGGGAGATTAAATCTTTTTATAGGCAACCATCAGAGCCCCGTCGGAAAGATTGACGGCCGCCACTTCAATATCGTCGGTTTCGTTTCTGTTCAGAATAAATGTTTTGGTTGTTACAGACAAAAGATGAGCCGCAATTTCTTTTTTCAGAGAGTTCCAGTCGCCGTCGGTTCGGAAGAATTTTTTTTGCGTATCCAAAAATTCGTCCAGGCTGGGTTCGTTGTCAAGAAGGCGTTGCGGCGCCTCCCAGAGTTTAAGATATGCCTGGTTATAAAATTTTAAACGGCCGTCGGTTCCGAAAATAACGACCGCTTCCAACAAATTCTCAAGCATTTCCTGCTGAACCGAAAGAAGAGCGTTATAGGCGCTGGTCGTGGCAAGCTTGTCCGAAATGTCTTCATAGGCAAAAATCAGGCCGCCCATTGGGTGCGGTGCCCGCACGCGGCGAAAGGTTTTGCCGTTGGGCAGGTGCTGCATATCTTCCTTGGGTTCTATGATTTTACTGAACTCTTTTTGTTCTTCGTTTTTGAATAAGATGTAGTCGGGGACTTCCGGCAGAAGCCGTTTTTCCCGAATGCTGTCCAAGAAAGAAGAATAATTGGGCTGCTGTTCCAGCCAGCTTTCTTCCAAGTGCCACAATTGGGCAAAAGCCTTGTTGTAAAAAGCCAGCTTTAATTGCTGGTTAAAGACGGCAAAGGCGGTTCCCAGCGTGCCGAGAATCTCAAGCTGCGCATTCTGGTGAAGCTTAAGATTGCGTTTCAGGTTGTCAAGTTCGGTAATGTCAATCAGAGCGCCCGCCGTTCTGATTTTATCCAGACATCCCTCGGCATGAAAAGGCGTTTCCACCGCTTCCATAACAAAACGCTCTCCGTTTTTGACCAGATTGACGACCGCCTTTTTGGGACGATTGGTGGCATGGGCTTCTTCGGCAAGCTTCTGCGATACCGGTTCGCCGTTTACCGTCATCAGTTCAACGTTGTTTTCAAGAATATAGTCTTTGCTTTTATTGTCGGCAAAATCGAGATATTTTTTGTTAAAATTCTGCAAATGCAATTGTTCGTCTCGAACCCAAACCGGATAGGGAATGTTGTCCAGCAAATCTTCCAGTTGAAGCGTTTGGGCGGCGGCCAGTTCCGTCTGCCGGCTGAGTTCCGAAATCCGCGCCGCTTCAAAACTGATGTCCCGGAACCAAATCATGTCGCAATAAATATTGCCGTCTCTGCCGTTTATGCGGGCGCCGGACAGGCGCAAAGTCTTTCCGGGCTGTTTAAGGGAAAACTCATCCTCGAAAGAAACGCCTTCGTCTCGGAGCAGTGCCGTGTATTTTTGAATTTTTTTGACATCGTCTTTATAAAAATTTTTCAGCAAATCATCAAAACCTGATTTTGTTCCTCCCGGCAGGTTCATCATAACAGCCAGCCGTCTGGAACAATGTTCGACAATGTGCTTTCTGGGATCATTGATTTTCTGGTCGGGATAAATAAAAGCAAAATAGCCGTCGCGTGAGGCATAAAGGGTTTCCGCATAACGTTCCCTGTCACGATTGAGAAAATAATTGCGCTGGCGGAGCTGCAGGATTTTTAACAATTCCCAGACCAGCAGCGCCAACAGCAAACTGAAAATGCCGGCAATCGCATACCATAATTCCGGCGCGGCGTAATACATATCTGTCAAAAGTTCAAAATCAAACATGCAAAAGGCCTGAAAAGCATTACAAAAAAACATTGTTTGTTTGCAGATTTTATTATATAAAAAGCATTAATCAAACTCAATTTTTCAAATAAGTGGAAAAAATGTATATTTTGGCTTTTGATACGACGGCGGCGCAATGCGCTGTCATTTTGCGGCAGGATGACCGGGTTTTGGAAAAATTCGTGCAGTCAATGGAATTCGGTCAGGCGGAAGTGCTTATCCCCAAAATCGACGAACTTTTATTTCATCACCGGCTTCGGTTTGCGGACATTGGTTTGCTGGGTGTTTGTACGGGGCCGGGGTCTTTTACCGGTGTTCGTGCCGGAATTGCCGCGGCCCGGGCTTTTTCAATTGCTTGTCCGTCATTGACGGTAACCGGTGTTTCTGCGTTTGACGCTTATCTCCACAGCATTGATTCTTCTGAATTGGCGGCGGTAAATGCTGTGATTGTCGAAACCAAAAGGGAAGATTTTTATTTTCAGCTTTTTGATGAAAAGCGCCGCAAAATCACCGCTCCTCGTGCCGCGGCCTATGCAGATATTATCGCCGAGCTGCGTAACCATAAAGTTTCTTTGGCCGGAGACGGGGTTGAGCGTTTTCTGAACCGGCCGTCTGGTCTCAGTCTGCACTGCATCAAAATGCAGGATGCCCTGCCGATTGAAAAACTGGCCGATTGCGCTTTGCTGCAATATCTTGATAAAAGAACGGATTTTCCGAAGCCGCTTTACCTGAGAGCGCCGGATGTCTCTGCCCCCAAAGCCTGATTAAGCCAGACTGTAAGCCCGGGTGGCGCCTTTGTTTAAAAGCTTTTGAATCGCTGCGGTCAAATCATCTTTTTGATGCGCTTCAATAATTTCGATAATTTCAACTTCCTGCCTGTCCGGCCGGCGGTTAATGCCGAGGGAATCATAATATTGCTTGCTGCTGTTATACAGCTTTGCGGCCTGCAGGCTGTTGCCCTGAGCGTATAAATGCTGAGACATCATTTTATTGGCGTTGGCCGCTTGCCGGGCATAAATATCTTCGTCGGCCAGCTTCAAAACGTTTTGATAAGCCCAGACAGCTTTGTTGTCTGATTCTGCCCGGGCATACATATCGGCCAGCCGCCCCCAGGCATTGACGTTTGAAGGATTCAGCTCAATGGCAAGCTCAAAAGCGCCCGTTGCCAGATGAACGTCATGAATAGAAGCCAGTGTGCCGAATGTACAGGACTGGCTGGAAATTTCTTGATAAAGCTGCCCTTTTTTCGCGTCGGTACCGGCTATGGTGGCGCGGTCGATGTTATAATCCATCAGGCCTTCCAGCAATGCCAGCGCCAAGCTCGGATCTCCCTGTGCCAGATGCAGCAGGGCATCTTCCTCTGACGGCAGTTGTTCCGCATTCGGCATAACGTCAAAATGCTGATTGACGCACAGTCCGATAAAGTCTTTGACGGCGTCTATCAGTTGCAGAATATCGTCTTCGGAGTTTTTCCCCTGATTACGGAACATGACCGTTTGCGCGATTTTCAAATCATCGACGCCGCGGCTGAGCATATCAATAATCAGCCCAAGAAGTTCGGAAAGTTCTTTGGTCGTTTGGTGATACGAAAGAATTTCCTGGGGCATTTCCGTTTCGGGAGTCGTTTTTTCCAATTCCCGGAGTTTTCCTTTCTTCCAGTCCAAATCTATGACCTGAGCCGGAGTTTTGGTTTCTTTGGAGCGTTCTTCTTTTTCGGTTTTCTCGGCAATTTTTCTTTTTTCTTCTTTCTTTTGTTTTTCAAGCTTTTCCTGTTTTTCCATCTGCTCTTTTTGATCGAACATCTCTTTTTCTATCCGGGCCAGTTCCAGTTCTTTCTGTAATTCTTTTTCAAGTTCTCTTTCTCTTTCGTTGTCTTCAAGAATTTGGCTGAGGCGCAATTCATCTTCATCATCCAGAATGTCGTCTTCTTCGGTTTGTTCCTCGGCGGCATGTTTGCCGTCGCTCTTCATAAAGGAAATCAGTGATTTGACATAAATGATTATGACCAGAAACAAAAACAGAACAAACGCCAGCAGCATCAGGATAATGGAGGCGATGCGCAAATTGTTGGCGCCCGACAAATAGCCGTCGATTGAACTTGCCAGCATATCAATATTATTTGAAACTGAGCTTAAAATTTCGCCTGCTGAAAACATCTCTATGATTTGTTCATACATATTTGTTTCAGACCATTTACAAATTATAAATTAAGCATTAAGATAATCGCCATAACCGCAGTATAACGGCTGCATTCCGAAAAAACAACTAGATATTAAAAAAAATAGTTTAAAAATGGGTTACTTTAGTCAGAGAAAACGGCACGAGAGAGAAAATATCTTTATGCAGATTATGCTTGCCGTTTTAGGCGTGCAATGCCTGCTGTTGTTTCTGCCGGCGGAGCGTGTTCCCGGATTTATTGACGATTTTCTGTTTCAGATTTACATCGTCAATTTGTTGGTGTTGATTTTTTCGGTCTGCAAAAAAAGAATATGGTTCAGCACGGCGTTTGCCGTCTTTTTGCTGATTAACTATGCGCATCTGGCGGCTTCGGCCAACTTGTTTTTCAACCAACGGGTTATTGCGGAGCATCGGGTTTTGGTTCGGGATATCGAAAGGCGGCCGCCGGAGATTGAAGGGACGGGCATGGTCAAGCTGCGTTCGGGGCATTTGAATCTCGGTCATAACGAACCGGCGTTGTTTTATACGTTTGAAAAAAATCTCCATGTCTTTACGATTGTTAAAATAGATTTGCGGCAGTTAAACGCATCACAGCGGCAGACGGCGTTGAAAAATCTGGGGCGTTTTATCAAAATGCAGGATGATCCTGTCATTGTTTTGGGAGATTTTGGCGTTCCGGTCTGGAAACCGGTTATGCAGAAATTTTTGGCCGATACCATGCTTCAGGTAAAAAACCGGCTTGTTTTAAGCGGCCGCCGCAGCGTTTTTAATCCGCTGGCCGTTCCGCAGTATTATGTGCTGGCTTTCAACAATGTCGGCGTTGAAGGTATTGATGTAAAATTCAGGCATCGTCTGCGGGAAGTTGAAACGGTGGTCGAATTTTATTAAAAAAAACCGGCAGAGCCGGTTTTTTTTATTTGCCTAAACAGCCGTGAGTTTCCTTGGCGAATTTAACATAGCGTTTGTAAAAATATTCAAGTCCCTGCTGCACGGCATAATTAACGGTGCCTTTTTTATAGCGGCCGTGCTTGTCTGCTTTTCCCGCTCTTATGCCGGTCAGAATTTCAATCCCGTCGTCAACGGTGTCAATGGCATAGACATGGAAACGACCTTCGTCGACGGCTTCTTGGATATCTTCGCGCAGCATTAAATCCTTAACGTTTGTTCTCGGAATAATCACGCCCTGATCCCCCGTCAGTCCGCGATGGGCGCAGACATCGAAAAATCCCTCGATTTTTTCGTTAACGCCGCCGATAGGCTGAATTTCGCCAAATTGATTGACCGATCCCGTCACGGCAATGCTTTGCTTAATCGGAATATTGGAAATTGCCGACAGCAGGCAGTAATATTCGGTTGAAGAGGCGCTGTCGCCGTCAACGCCGCCGTATGATTGTTCAAAGACAATGGAAGCACTGAGTGACAGCGGAGAATCTTTGGCAAAACGATTCGCCAGCAGGCTCGACAAAATCAACACGCCCTTGGTATGGATGGGGCCGCTCATTTCGACTTCGCGTTCAATATTGACAAATTCGCCTTTTCCGATGCGGACTTGCGTGGTAATCCGTGCCGGCTTTCCGAAACAGGTTCGGGAAAAATTATATACGACCAATCCGTTGATTTGTCCGACGCGTTTGCCTGTAACGTCCATCAAAATCGTACCTTTGTCGATTTGTTCCAGCATGGCCTGCTTAATACGGTCGCTGCGGTAGATTTGCGCCTGAATGGCCTGCTCAATATGATTTTTGCCGATTTGCTTGGAATTGGACTTGCGGGCCCAATAATCGGCTTCTCTCAACAAATCCCCGATGGAAGCAATGTGTGCCGTCAGTTTTTCGGAGTCTTCGGCCAACCGGGAAGAATATTCAATCACCCGGGCCACGGCCTGACGGTTGAGCGAACGCAGTTTTTTCTTTTTGGACAGCGAACCGATAAGTTTTGCGTATTCGATTTCGTTTTCCTCCGTCCGGTCCATCAAGACGCCGAAATCAGCCTCCACTTTAAAGAAATCCGAAAAATCAGGATCTTTTTCGCTCAACAACTCATAAAGTTCCTCGTCGCCGGTCAGAATGACTTTGACGCGCAGCGGAATAGGCTCCGGATCCAACGAAATGGTTGTAAACGTTGTTTCATCATTCGGCGCCTCAATTTTAACCGTTTTGGAGGCCAGAGCGCGTTTCAGGGAATCCCAGGCAAAAGGCTGCAGCAGCAGCTTGCGGGCATCAATCAGCAAAAAGCCGCCGTTGGCTTTATGAAGGGCGCCGGCCTTGATTAAAGTAAAGTCGGTCAACAGGGCGCCGTATTGTTGGATTCTTTCAACTTTTCCGACCAAGTTTCCCTGTGTCGGATGGTCCAGCAAAATAATCGGCGCACCGGAATCTTTTTCGTTTTTGACAATAACGTTGACCTTAAATTTGGCATACTTGTCTTCTTCCGGTTGTTTCATTCTGGAGAACAATGCCGACAAGGCGTCTTCGCCGCCTTCGTTGCTGTTGTTTTCCTGATTGGGCAGAAATTCTTCGGTATTGGAAAGAATATATTTCTGGATTTTTTTCAGAAAGTCATTGGCCGCTTTATGGCCTTTGTATTTCTGGTGCAGGGCGTCTATCGGATTTTTGACGGCGATTTTCAAAAACCTCTCTCGCAGAGAATTGATTTCTTTGCGTTGTTTGTCTTCCCACTGTGGCATGTCCTGGGCAGTGTTTTCGATTTCTGCCTGCATTTGGTTTAGATCTTCAAGCAGTTGTTTTTTCTCTTCTTCCGGCAGTTCGTCGAAAGCGTCGGGACTCAGCACTTCGCCGTTTTTAACCGGAGCAACCACCAGTCCCACCGGCATGTGCAGCAGCGAAACGCTTTTCCCTTTGGCTTTTTTCTGCAGAATTTTGACATATTCTTCTTTTTTTTGTTTGTATTTTTCCTGTACGATATTCAGTCCGGCTTTATACTCGTCGCTTTCCTGAATCATCGGAATATTGGAAGAAAGTTCTTCAATAAGTTTGTCAATGTCCTTGGCAAATTCGGCGGCGGTGCCTGCCGGAAAACTGATAGCCTGAGGTTTATAGGGCTCGTCAAAATTATAAACGTAAGCCCAGTCGTCGGGAGTCGGGCGGCTTTTGGCCTCTTCGACCAAAACGCGTTTAACCAGACTGGTTTTCCCGGTTCCTTCCGGCCCCAGACAAAACAAGTTATAACCCTTTGACTGAATGTTAATGCCTATTTCCACGGCGTTCAGCGCGCGGTCCTGTCCCAGGGCCGAAAGCCGTTCTTCCAGCTCGGCGGTGGAAGCAAAGTTAAATTTCTTTGGGTCACATCGGGTATAAAGGTCCTTGCTCGTAAGTTTGGAAATAGTCATAATAAAAAAATCCCTATACAATAAATTCCGGATAAGCTATGTTAAACAGCATAAGCGACAAAAACTAACATTGCGTAAAGAAATTATAAATTTATGAAATATTTTCAAGTCTTGCTGTTGGCAGCATTGTTTATTGTTCCGGCAGGTTTGGTCTGGTATTTTTTACACCGGCTGAGGGCAGATTTTATGCTTAAAATATTCAGCCGGGCCGTCCGCCGTTTCCAACGAAAAAAAGACGGATGTTTTTACGCAACCTGGGCGGCGCGAAAAATTGTGCGGCAAACTCCGGCAAAAATAATCAGAGAATTTTGCGACGGCAAAGAACAGCCGTTGGAAGCTTATGTCGCGGCCCGTCTGCCGGAAACAAATTCCTGGTTTCAAAAAATGCTCTGCAAAAAAGACATGCCGCCGGTAGCGCCGGAAAAAAGCACGGATTCGGATAAATTGTTGGAGGCCTTGGCGCTTTGTTATGAAGGACGCTTGGCGGAAATGTCTCAAAAACTTGAGGCCGTTAACGCGGAAAAATTCAATCGCTCGTTAAAGGGATTGTATCTGCTGCTCGGTGCGTGGGATTCTCTGTACGGGGGCGATTTACTTTCGGCGTCGGAACAAGCTTCCCGGGCCGTGCGACTGTTTGCCCGCAGCCGGGATTATTACGAAGAAGCGCAGGCTCACTTGCTGCTGGGCACGATTTATCGTGTCAGTGCCGTTTCCGACACATCGCGTTTTATGTTGCAAACGGCGCAAAAACTTTTTCATCATTTGGAGGCTTCTCGGGAAGAAGCTTCCGCCTGGGGCAATCTCGGCATGCTCAAAGTCATGGATTGCCTGTGGGAAGAAGCTTCCGCCGATTTTTCCTCGGCTCTGAAAATCTATGAACAGACCGAAGATATCAGAGGGCAGGCGGAAATCATTAACCAGCAGGCTTTATCTGCCTTAATCTGCAAAGATTTTAAAACCGCCCGCTCCACGGCCGGGGAAGCGTTGAAAAAACACCGGAAATTGTCCAATCGCCAGGGAGAAGCCTTTTCGACGGAAATATTAAGTCGGATTGCGCAGGAAGAAGAAAATTGGCCGGCAGCCGCCGAACTTGCCGCCGCTGCTGCCGGACTTTATGATTTAGAAAACAATGTCCCCGCTTGGCTGGAAACTTCAATGATAGAAGCAGACGCCTTGTGGCGGCAGGGAAAAGAACAAGACGCCGAAAAAGTGCTTCGTCAAATGCTTGAGAAACACCATGACGATGCCGGATGCTATAATATGGGCAACATTTATAATTTTTTGGGGCTGATTTATTTGCAGCGCAATGATTTGGCACGCGCCAAAGGTTTTTTTCAGCAGTCGCTGGATTGCGAAATGTCCGCTTCCCGCAACCGCGGCGCGGCAATTGATTATGCCAATCTCGCCGAAGTCGACCGCCGCCGCGGATTGACCTTTCAGGCATTGGAAACTTTGCAAAAAGCTTGTGAATATGCCGAAGCCGCCGGTGATGAAGCCCTAATCTCTTTATTGCGGCACAAATCTCAAAAACTTCGGCACGGCCATATAAAATAATTTGAAGCAGGGTAAAAGTCGGGAAATCTTACCTTGCTTCAAAATTAATCCGGGGATCAATCAGCGAATAAGTAATGTCCGAAAGAAGTTTCAGCACCAGCCCGAGCAAAGCAAAAATATACATGGTGCCGAAAATAACCGGATAATCCCGGGTCATGATTGCTTCATATCCCAAAAGTCCGAGACCGTTGAGCGAAAAGATAACTTCTATCAGCAGGGAGCCGGTAAACAGCATTTTAATAAGCATGCTCGGAAAACCGGCAATCACAATCAACATGGCATTGCGAAAGACATGCCCGTACAAGACCCTGTTTTCGCTGAGGCCTTTGGCGCGAGCCGTCAAAACATAAGGCTTGTTTATTTCGTCAAGAAAAGAGTTCTTTGTCAGCATGGTCAGACTGGCAAAACCACCCGCGACCATGGTAAACACCGGCAAAGTTATATGCCGGAAATAATCGCCGATTTTTTGATACCAGTTCAGGCTTTCCCAGTTGTCGGAAGTAAGTCCGTGCAAAGGAAACCAGTGCAGATAAATTCCGCCGGCAAAAAAGACGATTAAAAAGACCGCCAGCAGAAAAACCGGAATGGCCGAGCTCAGAATCACCGCAAAAGATGTCCAGACATCAAATCTGGAGCCGTCTCTCACGGCCTTTTTTATGCCGAGAGGAATGGAAATCAGATAAATAATCAGGGTGGACCATAATCCTAAAGAAATTGAAACCGGCATACGTTCGACAATCAGCTGTCCGACGGTTCTATCCTGATAAAAACTTTTGCCGAAGTCAAAACGGGCATAATCCGCCAACATTTTAAAATAACGGACATACAACGGCTTGTCAAAACCAAACTGTCTTTCAAGTTCTTTAATCAACTCTTCCGGCACGCCGCGCGCTCCCTGATATTTGCTACTGCCCGCATTGGCCATATTCATGCCGGCGGTTCCGGCAAACTGTCCTTTGCTGTCGACATTCATGCCTTGATATTTTGCCAGGGTATGCTCAATCGGGCCGCCTGGCGCAAATTGAATAATGAAAAAATTTAGGGTAAGAATACCCAGCAGCGTCAGGGGAATAAGCAACAGCCTTTTTATGATGTAACTTCTCACTGCGCCTCCTTCATCCACCAGGTAAACGGATCAAAACCGGCTTTGACGGAAGTTTGCGGATGTGCCAGTTTTTTGTTGTAGGCAACCCGTTTATGCGGAGAATACCACTGGGGAATAATGTAGTGTTCGCTGAGCAAAACCCGGTCAAGAGCCCGGACATGCGCTTCAAAATCTTCTTTTTCTTCAGCTTTAATCAGTTCGGCGACAATTCCGTCTACCGCAGGATTTTTAATTCCCATAACGTTATAACTGCCCCGGATGTCGGCAGCGGCCGAACCCCAGAATTCTTTTTGTTCCGTTCCCGGCATTTCACTCATTTGATAAGCCAGAATAGCCATTTCAAAATCAAAATTATCCAGCCGGTTTTTAAAAACATTAACTTCCAGATTACGAAAAGTCATCTTAACGCCGATTTTTTTGAGGTTTTCAATAAAAGGCAGCATAACCCGCGTGAAGGAAGATCCGTTTGCTGAGTTGCTGAGAACCTCTATTTCCAGCGGCTCACCGGTTTTCAGGTTTGTCATTTTGCCGTTGACAAAGTCATAACCTGCCTCCTGCAGCAGCTTGACGGCACGGCGGAGATTCTGCCGGGTTTCCTGCGGCGTTTTGTGGCTGGGGAGCTCGGGCGCTTTGCTAAACACTTCCGGTTTCAAAAAGCGGCGATACCGGTTAAGAACAGCCAGTTCTTTGCCCTTCGGCAGTCCGGTTGCCTCCATGCCGGTATTGGTAAAATAGCTGAATATCCGCCGGTATTGGTTATAAAAAAGCTTTTCGTTTGCCCAGTCAAAATTAAATGCCAGTCCGACTGCTTCCCGCACACGGGAGTCGGCAAATTTAGACAGCCTGGTGTTGAACCCGAAGTATTGCAAAACGGCCGGCTGGCTGTGCGGCAGTTCTTCTTTGATGATTATGCCGTTTTTTATCAAATCGTTGTCATAACCGCTGGCCCATATTTTGGCGATATATTCTTCCCGGGCGTCAATGCTTCTTGCAAACAGAGCCTGCAGCGTGACGGTTGTGTCTTGATAAAAATCATAACGCACTTCGTCAAAGTTAAAAAATCCCCGCCGCGTCGGCAGATTTTTGCCCCAATAACCGGGATTCTTTTTGAAGACAAGGTATTTTCCCGGCGAAAATTTCTCCAGCAGATACGGACCGCTTCCCAACGGGGGAGTTAGATTCGGTACGCTGAAATCCTTATCTTTCCAATCTTTGGCCGAATAAATTCTGATTTGCGACAAAATCAGGGGAAGCTCACGATTTTTCACGCCTTTTTTTATATAAAAACGAACATGGCGGTCACTGACTTTTTCAACGCGCTCAACATCGCCGTAATAAACTTTGTACAACGGCGCGCCTTTTTCAATTAAGGCGTTAAAACTGAAAATAACGTCATCGGCGGTAACGGCGGAACCGTTCGAAAACTTGGCCTGCGGATTTAAGACAAATCCGACAAACGAACCGTCATCGGAAACTTCAAATTTTTCTGCCAGCAGCGGATAGACCGTTGAAGGATCGTCTGCCGGAGATATGCCGAGGCTCTCCAGCGTCAGTGCCGCAACTTCGCCGGCGGCGATTCCCTTAAAAATAAACGGATTAAAATTGTCAAAACCGCCGTATCCCGGCAAGACCAACTTTCCGCCTTGCGGGGCCAGCGGATTGACATAGTCAAAGTTTTTGAAGCCGTCTGCATATTTGGCCGTGCCGTACATCGAAATGCTGGAAACAATCCCGGCCTTTGCCTCGGGAAAATTCCAGCAAATAAAACAGGCAATGATAAACGCAATTTTTTTCACGCCGCTTCGCTTACTTGTAGTTTTGCTCATTTGTCCAGCCGCCGAACGGATAAGCAATGTTTTCCTCTTCTTCTGAGCGGCTGTCTGTTTTAAAATCATTCCATTCTTTACGCAGGGAGTTGAGGGTTTTCTGAGTGTCAGTCAGCGTTTCCTCCTCGGCATCGTCTTTTTTTTGCAGTTCATCTTCTTTAAGGGGTGTCTCATCTTTCCGCTCTGTTTCGGAGGCTTCAAAGAATACCGTCTCATTAACCGGAAGGCCGATGGTCGGCAACAGCTTTTCATCTTCCGGCGTGGATTCGCTCATCCGCAGCCGGGGCGTTTCCTCGTCTGCCGCTCCGAAACTGCGTTCCAAAGCTTCGGAAAACGGATCTTTTTCTTCAATTTCAGGCTCGATTCTCGGTTTGTTCTCTGACTTTTTCCCAAAAACCTTCAACTTACCCAGCAAAGACGGCCGAGAATCTTCTACCCCTTCGTCGTCGTTGAGCGCTCCGGCAGGCATCGGAGCCGGACGGGGCTGCTGGGGCACTGTTCTCGGTTCCGGCTGCGGCTGATACGCCGAGGGAGCCGGTTTTGCAGAAACAAAACCGACGCCGGCATTGCGGATTTTTTGCAGCTCGTCGGCCACCGGTGCAAAAATCGAAAAAACCTTACCCATCACGCCGGTCTCAATCATATTAAGAAATGTTTTTTCTTTGTCGTGTTTTTCCAACAAGGAAACAACAGACTGGTAACGGGCGCAAAATTCCATGATTGTCCCGGCCAAAACGGAATCCCTCACGGATTTTTCATACATCCGCATCTGAAAGTTCGGCTGGCTGTTGTTAATTTCAATGATGACTTTCCCGAAAGACCATTTGCCTCCGTTTTGCACCTTGTTCCACAGACGTTCGATTTGTTCGCCCGAGGCCAGCTTGCTGCCGTGGATAATTTCGGCCAGCAGTTCATTCATATCGGCGATTAACAAATCAAACTTCCAAAGCACGAAACCGTCTTTAACCTGCTGCTCCGTTTCAATCAGAATTCGGGACAACAAATCGGAATAATCCTGATTCCGCTTCATTTGGGCAAACAGTTTCTGCATCTGGAAAAGAGTTGTACGGTTGTTGAGGTATTGATTGATAAACCCAAAAACCATCCACATAATCAAGAGGGGCAGGCACACCAGCAGCACATACATCAGCAGATTGACGGTTCCGGCCTCCAAAAAGGAAATGCCGTTCAAATTGTCTGCCACAAAACGGATTGAAACAATCAGCCACAGCAGCGACGAAAAAATCAGCGTAAAAAACGAAATAGCCAGCACGTTTCTGCTCCTTGGATTTTCATAATTTAAGCTATCATAGTCAATATCTCGGTTTTTTCCAACAAAAAATAAGGCTTCTTGCACAAAAAGAAAAAATAAGAGTCGAAATTTTCAAAAAAATATGTTACACCATGCTCAAAACTGTATAATTTTTAAGAGGAATGCTCATGAACGCAAACGCCAATACGCTGGTTTTGGATTTTGAAAAGAATATTTTTGAAATTGAATCAAGGATTGAAAGCCTCAAATATCTGGCGGACAGCCAGGATGTTGACATTTCGCAAGAAGTCGCCCGCCTTCAGCAAAAGCTTGAAAAACAGATAAAAGTTTCTTACTCCAATTTGACTCCGTGGCAGAAATCTCAGGTTGCGCGCCACCCGCAGCGTCCGCATTGTCTGGACTATGTCCGTGCGCTGATAGAAGACTTCACGCCTTTGTGCGGCGACCGCCTGTTCGGAGATGACGAGGCTATGATTGGCGGCATAGGGCGCTTCAAGGGAATTTCGGTTGTCGTGGTCGGGCAGGAAAAAGGACACGATATAGAATCCCGCATCAAATATAATTTTGGCATGGCCAAGCCGGAAGGCTACCGCAAAGCGCAGCGTCTGATGGATCTGGCCGACAAGTTCAAAATGCCGGTTATTGCGTTCGTCGATACCTCCGGAGCTTTTCCGGGGGTTGACGCCGAGGCCCGCGGTCAGGCGGAAGCGATTGCCTCATCCATAGAAAAATGCCTGCAGATAAAAACGCCGATAGTTTCCGTTGTCATCGGTGAAGGCGGTTCCGGCGGCGCCATTGCCATTGCAACGGCCAACCGGGTTTTGATGTTGGAACATTCCATTTATTCGGTTATCTCGCCCGAAGGCTGCGCCTCGATTCTCTGGCGCTCGGCCGACAAGGTCAAGGAGGCGACGGAGGCTTTGCGTCTGACCGCTCAGGATTTGCGCAAACTCGGCGTTATCGACGAGATTATTGCTGAGCCGCTCGGCGGGGCGCACCGCGATCCGCAGGCCGCGATTGAACGTGTCGGAGAAAGTATTCTGAAACATCTCAAAGAACTGATGCCTTTGAGCGGCGAAGAGCTGAAAAAACGCCGGACCGAAAAATTCTTCAGAATGGGGCGCCATTTTGCAGAGTCTAAGTAATTTTATCGGCAGCCATTTTGAGGCAATTGCGCTGGGGATTGTTTTCCTGTTGTTTGTTCTCAATGCTTGTTTGCTGATATTTCGTCGCAGCGGGCAAAGCAACATGCGTGTTTTTAGCGATGTCTTGCTTCGCGGCCAGGCGGAATTGGCCGGACGTTTGGCCCAACTCGGAGAATCCAGCGCCAGGGAGCAAAACAAAATTGCGGCCGCGATTAACGAGCAAAAACTTGCAGTTCTCAAAATTATGGATGAAAAACTTCTGGCCGTAACCAAAAGCGTCGGTGAGGGACTGCAGCAAAATACCGCAAAAACCGCGGAGACGCTGACAGACTTGCGTGAACGTCTGGCCAAGATTGATGTTGCCCAGCAAAAAATCTCGTCTTTGTCGGAACAGGTTGTTTCTTTGCAGGAAGTCTTGTCCAATAAACAGGCGCGCGGGGCTTTCGGAGAAATCCAATTGAACGATTTGGTCACCTCGATTCTGCCGCCGAATGCCTATGAATTTCAGGTTGTGCTTTCTAACGGCAAAAGGGCTGATTGTGTATTGAAACTGCCCAACCCGCCGGGAACCATCGTCATCGATTCCAAATTTCCGCTGGAAAGCTATCAGGCGCTGCGCAATGCGGCGGATGAACGGGAGAAAGCGGAAGCCGAGCGCTTCTTTCGCGCCTCCGTGCTCAAACATATTAAAGATATTGCCGAAAAATACATTATTCAGGGCGAAACAGCGGAGTCTGCTTTGATGTTTTTGCCCAGCGAGGCGATTTATGCCGAACTTCACGCCAATTTTACCGATGTGGTTGAAGTTTCGTATCGTTCCAAAGTCTGGATTGTGTCGCCGACCACTCTGATGGCCACGCTCAACACAGTTCGCGCCGTCTTAAAAGATGCCCGCATGCGGGAGCAGGCCGGCGTTATCCAAAAAGAAGTCGGAACGCTAATTGAGGACATCACGCGGCTGGACAGTCGCATAGAGAGCCTGGGGCGCCATTTTAAACAGGCCGGAGAAGATATTGACAGCATAAAAGTTTCTTCGTCAAAAATCGGCCGCCGCATCCGGCGGATAGAAGATATCGAACTCGGCGAAACTGCTGTACATCAGGCGCTGCCGCAACTGGCTAACGACGACTGAAAAGCCTTTGGATAACTAAATAATTAAATTTCGGTTTTTTTTAAATTGCTATATTGATAATTAAAACAAAAACGGATAACTTAATACAAAACACAGTAAAGAGGTATAAAAAGTGACAAAGTCAGAATTAATTGAAAGAATTGCCAACAAAAACCCCCATCTGATGATTAAGGATGTGGAGCGGATTGTTTCCGTTGTTTTGGATAAAATCATCAAAACGCTGGCCGATGGCGACCGGGTTGAATTCCGTGGTTTTGGCGCGTTTTCCGTCCGCACCCGCACGCCGCGCATTGCCAAAAATCCCCGCACCGGCGAGCAGGTTAAGGTTGAAGAACGCAATATTCCTCATTTTAAGACTGGCAAACAGCTGTTTGAGCTGTTAAATAAAAAATAAGCCGCAAGGCGGAATAAAACATAAAAGGAGCCGTGCTCATGGGATTTATAAAAATGCTGATAGGCGTGCCGCTGCTGATGGTTATTCTGGTTTTTGCCTTTGTGAATAACGATTTGGCGACGTTTAACCTGTGGCCTTTTTATATTGAAATCACCGTTTCGCTGAGTGTGGCGATTGTTTTTTTCATTTTGCTGGGATTCGTTCTCGGCGAGTTTTTCTCCTGGCTGTCCTATTCGCCGGTGCGCAAAGCCCTGCGCAGCCAGAAAAAAGAAAACAGAAAGCTCAACAAAGAGCAGCAGAAACTGGTGAAGGAAATGGAGTCCCTGCATGAAAATATTGAAACTTTGAAAGAGCGCGAGGCCAAACTGCCCAAACCGTCTTTCAAAGAAAGGGTTAAAAGTCTGTTCCGCCGCAAAAAGAAAGAAACTGCCGCGGAAGGTGGATTCTTTTCTCCGGTTTCAAAAAATTAATTAACATCGTAAGGTACTAAACATGAATTGGCTGTCCGACTTCGTTCGTCCCAAAATCAAAAAAATCACCACCAAGGAGATTGCCGACAACCTGTGGACCAAATGTCCGCAGTGCGGTCAGATGTTGTTTACCAAAGAGTTGGAAAAAAACAACTTTATCTGCACCTCTTGTGATCACCACTTGCGCCTGCCGCTCAAAAAACGGTTTGAAATGCTTTTTGACAATGGTGATTACAAACTGGTTACTTTGCCGAAATTAGTTGAAGATCCGCTGAATTTCAAAGATTCCAAAAAATATACCGATCGTCTGCGTACTTATCGGCGGGCAACCGGAAACGATGATGCGATTTTGGTCGCTCAGGGCGAAATCGGCGGAATCACTTGCGTAATTGCGGCGTTGGATTTCAGCTTTATGGGAGGATCCATGGGAACGGCCGTCGGCGAAGGGATTGTCAAAGCTTCCGAAATTGCCATGCGCGGCAATTACCCGTTGATTACCATTGCGGCTTCCGGCGGAGCCCGCATGCAGGAAGGCATTTTGTCTTTAATGCAGATGGCGCGCACTTCCGCGGCAGTTAATCAGGTGAAAGAAAAAGGGTTGCCGTTCATTTCCGTTTTGACGGATCCGACCACCGGCGGCGTTTCGGCGTCTTTTGCCATGCTGGGAGATATTCATATTGCCGAAAAGGGCTGTGTCATCGGTTTTGCCGGTGCTCGCGTGATTGAACAGACAATTCGCGAAAAATTACCGGAAGGTTTTCAGCGTGCTGAATATCTGAAAGAGCACGGCATGGTGGACATCGTGGTTCGCCGGCCGGAATTGAAAAACGAATTGGTCAAAGTCATCAGCATTCTGACCCACCGCAAACCCCGGCTAAACATCCTTTCCATTGAACAAAAATAAAAAAAACCTGGAAAATATGAACTGTCCCCCCGAAAGTGGAAGAAAAACCCCTTTGAAAAAGATCTTTTTCAAAGGGGAATTTTTTTGTTAAACTCACACTAAAGGAGATAAGAATGGCAAAATAAGATTTAGCAAAGAAGAACGAGCCAGATTAAGAACATTGATAGCGGTAGAAAAAGTAAGCGACAAAACATTAGTTTTCACGCAAGCATTCAAAATGAGAGCGGTATTATTGAGCCGGCAAGGGAAAACCGCGAATCGGATATTTAATTTAAATATCCGCCAGACTGATCGCAATCTGGACTACCAGTTAATGCAATACACGTATCTTCTTCATACGTATAGCAGACGGAACATCCGCCACAAGAATTTCTTGTCTTACAGCCATAAACACAAGAAATATTAGTATAGCACCCTCTTCCGCAAGGATTCGCGTTACAATCGACCACGCAGCTGTTCCCTGATTTTTTGTATCCGGACTTGCAGGACCAGGCCGAACATTTGCTCGGGCAGCTGCTGTAATAACTCGAGCAGCTGGCGTTAGCCGGAACGCTGACAGCCGTTACGCTGCTGCAAGGGTCATTTTTAATGCAGCTGCTGCCAGATTTCGTATATCCGGAATTGCAGGTAAATCCGGTTACGATGGAATAAGTCTGACCGCAGGCCGTGCAGTTTGATTTGACAGCCGTGGCGTTCGCCGGAACAGTGGCCGTATCTTTGCACGTCGTAGCGCAAACACAACTGCTGCCTGATTTTGAATAACCGGACTTGCAGGACCAGGCCGAACATTTGCTCGGGCAGCTGCTGTAATAACTCGAGCAGCTGGCGTTAGCCGGAACGCTGACAGCCGTTACGCTGCTGCAAGGGTCTGCAGTTTTACACAAATAACAGGTTCCCGAAGTTGCGCCGCAAGAACATTCTTTAGGCGCCGTAGCCGTATAACCGTTGGAGCAAGACGTACTGTATCCGCTCGGACAATAATAGGCATGACTGTGTACCGGTGCGGAATTACACTTATACCAGGTTTTACCGGTACAATTATCATAACAACTGCTTGCCCCGTAAGTGCAAGACGATGAAGACGAGTAGTTATACCCCGAACAATTACTGGTACAGGCAGGTTCTTCTTCACAGGCCACGCATTTCTGACAACTGTTATAGGAAGCACAACCGTAACTGCAGTATTTTGATTCAACGTCGCAATCCGGATTTGAGGCGCACGAAATACATATATCGCAGGAATTGGTTGACGCG
>CASFLC010000123.1 GCA_949295475.1 uncultured Pseudomonadota bacterium | reverse complement strand
CTTCTATCTCTCTGTTGGTCGGCGGTATCGGTATTATGAACATTATGCTGGTGTCGGTCACGGAAAGAACCAGAGAAATCGGTATTCGTATGGCAATTGGTGCCAAGGCCTGGGATATTCGTTGTCAGTTTTTGACGGAATCACTGGTCCTATCTTTGCTTGGCGGGGTTGTCGGCGTTATTCTCGGTTTGGCCGGCAGTGAGCTGGTATCGTCTTTTTCCTCGCTGACGGCGCAGGTTTCTTTGGCGTATATTCTGCTGCCGTTTTCGTTTGCCGGGGTGGTCGGACTCTTTTTCGGCTTTTATCCTGCGTATAAGGCGTCGCAGTTAAATCCTATTAGTGCGTTGAGATACGAATAAAAAGGCCGTCTGGCTGGTGGCTAAAGCAGTTTTACGCAGTCGAAGAAAATTCATGTACTTTTTGTGTACACTAAAATTTTCTTCGCTGCTGGAAATCACTTTATCCACGCACGCCATCCGGCCTTTTTTTGTGCCCTGTGGCGGAGAGTGGTTTGCTTTTCCGTCCGGCTGGTGGATAAAGCAGTTTTACGCGGGTCGGAAAAAAGGTTGTATAACGGACGCTTAATACAGAAATTTCGGGCTGAAAGTTTCCTCACGTACCTTTAAAGTACGCTGCGGTACTTTCACCCTTATTTCTTATTAATCGTCTCGTTCTCCAACCTTTTAAAAGAGCCTTGTGTACACTAAATTTTCTTCGCTGCTGGAAATCACTTTATCCACGCACGCCATTCCATTCATTTTCCAACCTTTTAACGTGCTTTCTTTTTATTTTTTTTCGCTCAAAAATTTTTCGGCCTCCAGAGCGGCGATGCATCCGGAGCCGGCAGCGACAACAGCCTGGCGGAATTTGGCGTTTTGGACGTCTCCGGCGGCAAATACGCCGGGGACGCTGGTTTGGCAGCTTCCCGGCTGGGTTTGGATATAGCCGTCGCTGTCAAGTTCAAGCTGGTTTTGAAAAATTTCCGTGTTGGGATGATGGCCGATAGCAATAAACAGGCCTTCGACTTTTAAAATTTTAGTTTTGTCATTTTTGACGTTCTTGATTTTGACGCCGGTTACAGCCAGCGGATTGTCTGTACCGGTGATTTCCTCCACAACGCTGTTCCATTCCACCGTTATTTTGGGATTGTTGAGCAGGCGTTCCTGCATGGTTTTGTCTGCCCGCAGGGCGTCGCGCCGGTGAATCAGGGTGACCGAATTGGCAAAGTTGGTGAGATAATTTGCTTCTTCAACGGCGGTATTTCCGCCGCCGACCACGGCCACGTCGCGGTTGCGGTAAAAGAAACCGTCACAGGTCGCACAGCCGGAAACGCCAAAGCCGCGGAATTTTTCTTCCGAAGGAAGTCCCAGCCAGCGTGCGGATGCGCCGGTAGCGATAATAATGCTGTCGCTGCAGAAAAGATTATGGTTTTCTGAGTTGCATTCAAACGGGCGCCGGCTGAAGTCTACTTCAATGATTTTATCGTCAACAATTTCCACGCCGACATTGCGGGCCTGTTCCTGCATGTTTTGCATCAGCTCTCCGCCGGCAATCGGCAGCGGAAATCCCGGAAAGTTTTCAACGTCCGTGGTAATCGTCAATTGTCCGCCGATTTGCGGGCCGGAAACCAAAACCGGTTTTAATCCGGCGCGGGCGGCATAGATGCCGGCAGTGTATCCGGCCGGGCCGGATCCGATAATCAGGACGGGGGTTTTATATTCAGCCATAGTTTTATTGCTCCGTAGATTTTTTGTTTATAAAATAGCGGCTGAGAACAGGTTTTGCAAGCAATAAAACCGTTTATTTCCCGATTTCCGTCGTGCGGGAACCGCAGTCGCATTCCGACGGCGAGCAGGTGCAGATTGTTTCTTTGTCCGTTGCCGGTGCCGTTCGGGGTGAGGGATCCTGTTTTCGGTTTGAGCCGCCGCAGTTGTAAGAACTTACGTTGTTGGGATAGCTGCAGCCGCAGTTGTCGTCTTCGCGGCAGTCGCATTTTTCAAGTCCGCAGTTTGACGGTTCGTTGTAATTGCGGGTATCCATTTTTTGTCTCCTCAAAAGGCAATAAAAAACATCCCAGAACCGAACTGTTCTCCAAAATTAGGATTGTTCAAGCGAGGGATGTTTTTTTATATAAGCTTTGCCGGCGGGATTTAAATGTATTTAATCTCGAGAATCTCAAAGGACTTTTTGCCGCCGGGGGCAACGTATTCGGCAATGTCGCCGACTTCTTTGCCGATGAGCGCTTTGGCCAACGGCGAAGATAACGATATTTTGTTCTTCTCGATATCGGCCTCATAATCGCCGACAATCTGGTAGCTTTTTTCATCGTCGGTTTCTTCGTCGGCAACCAAAACGGTGGCGCCGAAACGAATGACGTCAGACTTGGTGTTGGCGACGTCAATAACCTGGGCACGGCTCAATACGGCTTCCAGATCCTGAATCCGGCCTTCGATGAAACTTTGTTTTTCTTTAGCCGCGGAATATTCGGCGTTCTCTGACAAGTCGCCGTGAGAGCGGGCTTCAGCAATAGCCGCGATGATGTTGGGGCGTTCGACGCCTTTCAGATTTTTTAATTCCTGCTCAAGTTCAACGAACCCCTGTTTAGTCAAAGGGAATTTTTCCATTTTTGTCACCTTTAAGTTATTTGTCAGTTATAAAAAAGAAACTGCGAGGGAATTGCTTCCGTCACAGCTCATCGTCGTTATTTTGTTGCTGTTAATGTAGCATATTTTTTTTATAAATCAAGAAAATTATTCGGCTGTTAACACTTCTGCAAAAAAACTATACAAATGTTTTGAATGTGCTACTCTGACTCGGTAACTTTTTAACTGGAGACGTAAATATGAAAAAACTTTATGCTTCATTGATGATTGGTGCCGCTTTGCTGGCATCGGCTCCGGCTCATGCGGTCGACAGTACCGGATGCGGCCTTGGCTCCATGGCCTGGCGCGGTTCCCGCGGGCGTGCACCGCAGATTTTGGCGGCAACCACCAACGGACTTTTCGGAACGCAGACTTTCGGTATTAGTTCCGGTACTTCCGGCTGTGATCCGAACGGCCGGGTAACCGGCGGAACCGGTAAAATGGCTTTGGCTTTTCTGGAAAACAATATGGAACAGTTTGCCATGGATGCTGCGGCCGGGCACGGTGAGACGATTGACACACTGGCCGGTATTCTCAATGTGGACAGCGAAGTTCTCGGTGCAAAGGCCAAGGATAATTTCTCTGTCTTGTTTGCCAATGCCGATGTTGACGCGGTTGATTTGACGTTAAAGGTTATGGCTTTGGTTTAGGCTGAATTGACCGGCGGGTGTTTGGGCCTGCCGGTTTTTTTGTTTTTTTCGAAATGGGCGGATTTGGCAAAATACTGAAGCGGGGAATGTTCTCGCTTTTTTTGTTTGGCGTTGCCGGCCGTGTGGCGGCAGCCGAACCGGCATTGTCGGCGCAATGGCTTGCTTTGGGGCATTATCAGCCTTCCGGGAGCGGATATGTCAGCACAATTGATTCCCCTGATTTTTTCCTTAGTCCGGACGGAAAAAGCAATCCGCAGGCGGAGTTGAACGCAACGCTTAATTTGTTTGCTTCTGCGGATGATGAAAGAAAATGTTTGTTTCCGGCAAGGTATAAGTTTTTGAAACGCCGGGGGCTGGTGGCATCCGCATTTCCTTCTTGCGCGGAATACGAGCAGTTTTATGATGATTTGCGTCCGGCAGGGGTGACGCTGCTGTTTACCGATGCCTATATGAATAATCCGTCTTCGTTGTTCGGACATACGCTGCTGCGGATTGATACGGCGCGCAAGGGGACGCAGCTGCTCGCACACGGCGCAAATTACGGTGCTTTTACCGACGGCCGGGAGAACGGCTTGTTATATGCGGTGTATGGTCTGACCGGCGGTTATTACGGCGGTTTTACGGTCAAACCTTATTATGACATCATCAATACCTACAACAATATTGAGAATCGCGATATATGGGAATTTAATTTAAATCTGTCTCCGGAAGAACTCGACTTTTTTGTTGCGCATTTATGGGAAGTCGGCCATGCCCAATCAAGGTATTTTTTCTTTACCCGCAACTGCTCTTATATGCTGATGGAGGTTTTTGATGCGGTGCGTCCGGAACTCCGACTGGCGCAAAAGTTTCCGGTTCATGCCATTCCGCTGGATACCGTAAAGGCGGTATCGTCGGTTCCGGGGCTGGTTAAAGACGTTAAATACCGCCCGTCGCGTCAGGCAAAGATAAATCATCGTTACAAACTGATGAGCGCGGCTCAGCATAAAGCTTACAGCAAAATTATCCATGAGGAAGATTACGGCGGCCTGACGGCATTGACAGAGGCGGAGCAGGCCGATGTTGTTGAAACCGCATATCAGTTCATTCAATATCAGTATGTGGCGGAAAAATTGTCTCTGAAAGATTACCGGCGGCAAAGCTTTAAGGCCTTGACGGAGCGCAGCCGGCTTTCCGGCAGCGGAAGTATGCCGGAGCTTTCTGAGGGAAAATCGCCGCTGAAAGCTCATGAATCAATGCGGGCAACGGCCGGTCTGGGTGTGCGGAACGGGCAGGGGTTTGAGGAAGTTTCTTATCGTCCGGCTTATCATTCTCTGACGGACAATACCTATGGTTTGCTTCCCGGGGCGGAAATTAATTTTTTGAATACGGTTTTGCGGCATTATGACAATGATGATAAATATGTTTTGCAGCAATTTGAGCTGGTGGGCATTCGTTCCCTGTCGCCGATAAACGAAATGTTTACACCGGTTTCTTTTCAGGTTTCCGCCGGCATAAAACGCCTTATGAATCCCGATGACGAAGACGAGGGATATGTTGCTGATTTGAAAGTCGGCGGCGGCGGGAGTTTTGCGCTCGGGGAACATATTGTTTTGTTCGGTCTGGCCAACGGTTATGGTGCTTATGGCGGTTTTCTGCCGAACAATCAACTGGCCGGTCTTGGTTTTGAGGGCGGTTTTTTGGGCGGTTTTGACCGACTGAGATTTTTGGGTGAAGTGGAGAAAATGTACGCGACATCCAAAATCGGTTCTTATCTGGAATATCGGTTGGAGGCGGCCGTTGCCCTGACGACCAACACTGCGTTGGCGGCCACTTATTTATATCGGCAGAATTATGGACATGATATAGATGAGGCGGTTTTGGGTTTTCGCGGATATTTCTGACTTCCCGCCCGGCGAGCCGCCGGAGGCAAAATTTAAGCGGCTGCCAGGCAGCGCCTGGAGGCAATATCTAAGCGGCTGTTTTGAGAATTCCACTTTTTTACTGCTATGGTATAGATTGAGGGTTAAATAAAGGTTTAAATCGTTTT
>CASFLC010000122.1 GCA_949295475.1 uncultured Pseudomonadota bacterium | reverse complement strand
TCCCGTCAGACCGTCATGCGCCCTTAAGGCGTTCGCTGGCACCGTTAGGGTTACACCCTTAAAGAAGAACCACCGGCTAGGCCGGTGGGTTTCTTTTTTTCGAACATTTTTTTGCGTAATCTCTTGAAATTTAATTTCAAAAGTGTATTGTGAAGCGAATTTGCATTTATTAAAGACAACAAACGGCGCCCCGCTCAAAACGGCCGAACGACTGTTCGCGCCGAACGCAGCTAGACCGGCGGCGCACAGACTGTTGAGGAAAAACAAAAATGAATATGAGAAACATTGCAATAATTGCACACGTTGACCACGGCAAAACCACAATGGTCGACGGCCTGCTGAAACAAAGCGGCACCTTCCGCGAAAATCAAAAAGTTGAAACCTGCGTCATGGACAGCAACGATTTGGAACGCGAACGCGGCATTACCATCTTGTCCAAATGCACTTCCGTCAACTGGCGCGGAACGCACATCAATATTGTCGACACACCGGGCCATGCCGATTTTGGCGGCGAAGTCGAGCGTATTTTGTCAATGGTTGACGGCGTCGTTCTGTTGGTCGATTCTTCGGAAGGCCCCATGCCGCAAACCAAATTTGTTCTGGGAAAAGCCTTAAAGCTCGGCCTCTGCCCGATTGTCGTTATCAATAAGGCCGATAAGCCGGACGCCCGCTGCGATGATGTACTGAATGAAGTTTTCGATTTGTTTGTCAGCCTCAATGCCAACGATAAACAACTTGATTTTCCGGTTCTTTATGCCTCCGGACGCAATGGCTGGGCGGTCAAGGAACTGACTGATGAAAAGAAAGACCTCACCCCGCTGTTTGAATTAATCTGTTCCTATGTTCCGGAACCTGCCTGCGAACCGGACAAACCTTTTTCCATGCTGGCGACAACACTGGAATCGGACAAGTTTATCGGCCGTCTGCTGACCGGAAAAGTTCAATCCGGAACCCTGCATGTTAATGACACCGTCAAAGTGCTGGACAAAGACAGCAAGGAAATCGAACGTGTCCGCATCAGTAAAATTCTGGCCTACCGCGGTCTGAACCGTGAAGCGCTGGAGGAAGCCCACGCCGGAGACATTATTGCCGTTGCCGGCGTTGTCAAAGGAACCGTTGCCGACACCATCTGCGCTCTGGAAGTCACGCAGGGAATTCATGCCCAGCCGATTGACCCGCCGACCTTGGCCATGACTTTTTCAATCAACGATTCGCCTTTGGCCGGACGCGAAGGGGACAAAGTAACCTCCCGTATGATTTGGGACCGCCTCAGCAAAGAAGCCGAAGGCAATATCGCGCTCAAAATTTCCCGCACCGACAGTTCCGATTCTTTTGAAGTTGCCGGCCGCGGCGAACTGCAGCTCGGCGTCTTGATTGAAACCATGCGCCGCGAAGGCTTTGAATTGTCAATCTCCCGTCCCCGTGTTCTGATGAAGCGGGATGAAAGCGGCAAATTGCTGGAACCGATTGAAGAAGTCGTCGTTGACGTTGACGAAGAATTTTCCGGTGCCGTTGTCGAAAAGCTCGGCCGCCGCCGCGCCGAACTGACGGAAATGATTCCGTCCCAGGCCGGAAACAAAGTCCGCCTCATTTTCAGCGCACCATCCCGCGGGCTCATCGGATACCATTCCGAATTTCTGACCGATACCCGCGGAACCGGCGTTATGAACCGCCTGTTTAAATGTTATGAACCTTACAAAGGCGAAATAGAAAGCCGCCGCAACGGTGTCCTGATTTCATCCGAAACCGGAACCGCCGTCGCCTATTCGCTCTGGAAACTGCAAGACCGCGGACCGATGTTTATTGATCCGGGCGTTCCCGTTTATACCGGCATGATTATCGGCGAGCACACAAAACCCAACGATATTGAAGTCAACCCCTGCAAATCCAAGCAGCTGACTAACATTCGCGCCGCCGGAAAAGACGAGGCGATAGACCTTATTCCGCCGCGCAAAATGACTCTGGAACAGGGATTGTCTTATATTCAGGAAGACGAACTTTTGGAAGTGACGCCGAAGACCCTGCGTCTGCGTAAACGGATTTTGGATCCGATTGCCCGCAAACGCGCCAAACCGGACGTCATGGAATAAAGCAAAAAAACCCTTCGCGAATGCGAAGGGTTTTTACTAAATAATTTTGCACAGCAAAGTGACAATTTTCAGCACATAAAAAATCAGCAAGTCCCACAGCGGAGCAATCAGCAACGACATCAAATACAGAACCAGCAAGCCGAAAAAGCTGCCTTCTGCCCACCACAAAACCGTATTTATCCAACCCACTGTCAATAAAAGACAGCCCAGATAAAAAAGCTTGGTCAGTTTTTCGGTATGCATCCGCCCGGAACGGACATCCCGTACGACTTTTCCGACAATGTCGGACAGCTTGGTCTCCAGCATCTGCCTCAGCATCCAGTCTTTGCGGATGTCAATCTCGCCCCACACCCAGCGGTTTCGTTGCAAAACATACAGCCGGACATTGGCGGCTAACATCAACAAAGCGCCGGCCGTCGTCATTGCCAACGACAACCAGCGAAACAAAGCAATCATCGTTTCCATAATTAGTTAAAAATATTCGGACCCCTGAAAACTTTCACCCTTACTATCCGTTTCAGACAAAATTTTCTGCTGACGACGACGCATGTCACGGCGGCCGATCTGCCAGCTAATATACAACAAAACAAGATCGACGCCCCAACACAGCAAAAAGACAGCCGCCCCGGGAAGCAGATAACTTGCCACAGCCAATCCCAGACAGCCTTTTGCATCACAGCTCATAATGCTTGATACAATCATAATCAGCAGCAAAAGATTGGCTCTGAAAGTCAATTTTCCGAAACTAAAACGGATAAACAGCAAAAAACCGGAAATTCCGCACAGCACCAATGCCCATATAGGCGCACTGATTGCTAAAAATTCAATCTTTTCCATACGCGTAACTAATTTAAAAATAATTCATTCGGTGACTTGTACTATAAACGATTTCAAAACAAATACAAGTTATTTCTGAACAACGAAAAAGCCCGCTCCAAGCGGGCCTGACAATAAGGTTACGAAGAAATTTTATCGCTGTTATTCGTTCATACCGCCTCTTCCGCGGGAAACCGGCATGTTTTGACGAACGGCTGCCGCCTGTCTCGTCGGTTTTTCGTCAGATTTTTTAGTTGCCGACAACTTTTCTCTGGCACCGGCAACCCGGCTTTCCATCGCCTGCAAATATTCTGTCGCACGGGAAGGATCGACATCTCTCTCATGACCGGAAGCCAAAACGTTGGCATAATTATGCTGCAAATCCATCGCAAACCCCCCGGCCGCAAAAAACTCCGCACCAGGCCCCGGATAACGCCTGGCGTCAGGCTCCTCAAACTTTTTTACATCACTAATATCAGTCATAAAATTTCTCCATAAATAAAACTGTCGCTTCTTTTGTCTATTATCGCAATTTAAATTTCTTTTGTCAATATTTAAATTGCGTTTTAGACTAGAAAAACTTTACTTCAAAGACATTTTGTTGTTTTATTTTTAACAATTTATAACCTATAATCTCTTAAAATCAACTTAATAAATTTTATTAGGCAAAAAATAATGAGTTTGTTCAAATCCATCGCCACTTTCGGCGGTTTTACGCTCATATCGCGCGTCACCGGATTCTTTCGCGACATGGCTCTGGCCAACTATCTGGGAGCCGGATTAATCTCCGACGCTTTTTTTGTGGCATTCAAACTTCCCAACCTGTTTCGCAGCCTGTTCGCCGAAGGAGCTTTCACCTCGGCTTTTGTCCCCATGCTCTCGCAAAAACTGGTTGGCGAAAATCGGGAAGACGCCTTGCTCTTTGCCTCCCGTGCCATTTCGTTTCTGGCTTTTTTCCTGGGAATTTTCGTTCTGATTATGGAACTCCTGATGCCGTGGGTTGTCGAGCTTTTGGCGCCGGGATTTGTCGAGGATCTTGGCAAAATCGAACTGGCAACCTCCTTATCCAGAATCACCTTTCCGTTTTTATTGTTTATTTCCGTCGTTTCTTTTCAGTCCGGAATTTTAAACTCCCTCGGCAAATTTGCCGCCCCTGCCGCCGCGCCGGTTATCCTTAACCTGATGATGATTATCTCGGTGTTTGTTTTTGCACCTTTGGGAGAGACCCCCGCACACGGCATTGCCTTCGGCGTCAGCTTTGCCGGATTTCTTGAAATT